>NZ_JARJHW010000004.1:0-98806 GCF_040560175.1 Streptomyces panacea | reverse complement strand
GAGACAGGGCCGGCGGGGCGGGGCGGTACGGGCGCGCGCCGCGCTTCGGTACTCATCCGCCCCCCTGTGATCACGGCCTGGTCCACGACGGATCGCCGCCCGGGGCAGGCCCGTTCGTCGCCGCGTGGGCGTCACTCTACGGGCTGGAGAGCACCCCGCGGGGACAGCTCCGCAGGTCCGGGCGGATCTGACCAGAACATCCCCCTACCGTCGGGTAAGCCCGTCTGGCAAGCTCGGACGATGACTCCCCGCGCCACCGACAGGGCCCGGTACGACCGGGCCACCGCCCATCTGGACGCCCCGCTCGCCGTGGTCGATCTCGACGCCTTCGACGCCAACGCGGACGATCTCGTCCGCCGGGCTGCGGGCAAACCGATCAGGGTCGCCAGCAAGTCGGTGCGCTGCCGCGCGCTGCTGGAGCGGGTCCTGGCGCGTGACGGCTTCGCGGGCGTCATGTCGTTCACCCTGGCCGAGTCGCTGTGGCTGGCGCGTGCCGGTTTCGACGACGTGCTGCTCGCCTATCCGTCGGTGGACCGGGGCGCGTTCGCCGAACTCGCCGCCGATCCGAAGCTGGCCGCGGCCGTGACGGTGATGGTCGACGATCCGGCGCAGCTGGATCTCGTCGACCTCGCGCGGGCGGGCGGCACGGAGGAGATCCGGGTCTGTCTGGAGCTGGACACGGCGTTCCAGTTGTTCGGCGGGCGGGTACGGATCGGGGCCCGGCGCTCGCCGCTGCGTGAGCCGGCCCAACTGGCCGAGCTGGCCAGGTCGATCGCCCGCAGGCCCGGTTTCCGGCTGGTGGGGCTGATGGCGTACGAGGGGCATGTCGCGGGTGTCGGCGACTCGGTCGCGGGCCGGCCGCTGCGCTCGCGCGCGGTGCGGCTGATGCAGTCCGCCGCGCGCAAGGAGCTGGCGGAGCGGCGCAGGGCCGTGGTGCGCGCGGTGCGGCTGGTGGCACCGGAGCTGGAGTTCGTCAACGGCGGCGGCACGGGCAGTGTGCAGCACACGGCGGCCGAGGACTCGGTGACGGAGATCGCCGCCGGGTCGGGGCTCTACGTACCGCGGCTGTTCGACAACTACACCTCGTTCACGGGCCGTCCGGCCGCGCTCTTCGCGCAGCCGGTGGTGCGCAGGCCGGGTGTCGGCGTGGTGACCGTGCTCGGCGGCGGCTACCCGGCGTCGGGCGCGGCGGGCCGGGACCGGCTGCCGGAGCCGTATCTGCCGGAGGGGCTGCGGTACGACGCCCAGGAGGGCGCGGGCGAGGTGCAGACGCCGCTGCTGGGCTCCGCCGCCGATGATCTGCTGATCGGCGACCGGGTGTGGTTCCGGCACGCGAAGGCCGGGGAACTGTGCGAGCGCTTCGAGGAGTTGCGGCTGATCGAGGGCGACCGGGTGACGGCGACGGTGCCGACGTACCGGGGCGAGGGCCGTACGTACCTCTGAGGCGCCGTACTCAGGAGGGGCCGATGGAGCTGCCGACGCCGCCGCCCGTCGCGTCGCCGATTCTGCGGATGCCCCGGGTGATCGTGTCCATGCCGCTGAGGGGCGGGCCCTTGGGCCCCGCGTCGAAGCCGAACCGCACGATGATCAGTGATTCGGCGCCGATGGTCGAGGGGAAGGCCAGCGACTGGACGTAACCGCCGGGCCCCGAAGCTGTCTTGACCTTCCAGCGCACCAGGTATCCGGTGCGTCCGGCGACGGTGACGGCCGCGGACCTGGCGACGGTGTGCGACGTGACACCTCCGTAGAGGTTGGTGCCGATGGAGTCCTCGTCGTACAGGGCGTCCGACGCGTCCTGGATGTCCTCCTTGGCGAGGGCTTCGGGAGTGGCCGCGTCGGTCTGGGTGGCGGTGAAGGACATGACCCGGCCCTGTTGGCAGTACCGGCCGGAGTCGCCGGGGCACTCGTAGTCGTCCACGGTCGTCATGGTGATCGACCGGTCGACGACGCTGTCGGACTTCTCCCAGCCGTCCGGGATGGGCAGGGTGATGCCGTTGAGCTGGTCGACGAGCACGGTGGGATCGACGTCCGGGCTCTCGTCACCGGTGCCGCCCGTCGGCCCCGGCGCGGGCTCGCCGGTGGTCGGCGCGGACGGGGGCACGGTCTTCACCTCGTCGTCGCCGAGCAGCGTGACGCCTGCGACGATCGCGCCGACGAGGACGATCCCGGCGGCCCCGGCGGCGACGATCGCCCCACGCCCGCGGGGCGCCGACGGCGGTCGGTACGGCTGCGAGTACCCCTGCTGGTACGGCGGCACGGGAGCCGCGACCCCACCGAGCGGCCGGGTGTGCGCGGTCCAGGCGCCCCCGTCCCACCATCGCTCGGTGCCGGGCACGCCGTGGTCCGCGTACCACCCGGGCGGAGTCGTCATGCTCATTCCGCCACCCTAGGCCGTGGCCGACGCGGCCCGTCCGCCGCGCCCGGACACGCCCTACAGCGGTGTCACGTACGCCCCGCCGATGCCGCCGTCCACCATGAAGTCCGTCGCGTTGACGAACGACGCGTCGTCGCTGGCGAGGAACGCGACCGCCGCGGCGATCTCCTCCGCCTCGGCGAAGCGTCCGCCCGGAATGTGTACGAGCCGCCGCGCGGCCCGCTCCGGGTCGCTCGCGAACAGTTCGCGCAGCAACGGGGTGTTGACCGGTCCCGGGCAGAGCGCGTTGACCCGGATGCCCTCGCGGGCGAACTGCACGCCCAGTTCGCGTGACATGGCGAGCACGCCTCCTTTGGAGGCGGTGTAGGAGATCTGGCTGGTGGCCGCGCCCATGGTCGCGACGAACGACGCGGTGTTGATGATCGAGCCCCGCCGCTGCTGTCGCATGTAGGGCAGGACGGCCTTGCAACAGAGGTACACGGAGGTGAGGTTGACCTCCTGGACCCGGCGCCACGCGTCGATGCCGGTGGTGAGGATCGAGTCGTCCTCCGGCGGGGAGATGCCCGCGTTGTTGAAGGCGATGTCGACGCTGCCGTACGTGTCGAACGCCTTCTTGAAGAGGGCGTCGACCTGTTCCGCGTCGGTGACGTCGACCCGTACGAACGTGCCGCCCACCTCGTCGGCGACCGCCTTGCCCGCCGTCTCGTCGATGTCGCCGCAGACGACGTGCGCGCCTTCGGAGGCGAGCCGGCGCGCGGTGGCGAGACCGATGCCGCTGCCCGCGCCGGTGATGACGGCGGTGCGGCCGATCAGCCGGCGGCAGACGGGGGTCTCGGCGCTCTGGTTGGTCTCGTCGGGCATGGGTCAGGCCTCCGTACTGATGAAGATGTTCTTGGTCTCGGTGAACGCGGTGAGTGCGTCGGGGCCCAGTTCGCGTCCGACGCCGGACTGCTTGTAGCCGCCGAACGGGGTCGAGTAGCGCACGCTGCTGTGGGAGTTGACGGACAGGTTGCCGGCGGCGACGGCGCGCGAGACGCGCAGCGCGCGGCCGAGGTCGCGGGTCCAGAGGGAGCCGGAGAGCCCGTACTCGGTGTCGTTGGCGAGGCGGATCGCGTCCTCCTCGTCGTCGAACGGGATCACGACGGCCACCGGGCCGAAGATCTCCTCGGTCACGGCGGGGTCGTCGGCGGCGATGTCGGTGAGGACGGTCGGCGGGAACCAGAAGCCCGGCCCGTCGGGTGCGCTGCCCCGTACGGCCGCCCGGTCGTCGGGGACGTACCCGCGTACGCGCTCCAGTTGGGCGCGCGAGATCAGCGGACCCATCTGGGTCCTCTCGTCCGACGGGTCACCGACGACCACCGACCGGACGGCCGGGGCGAGGAGTTCGAGGAACCGGTCGTACGCGGTGCGCTGGACGAGGATGCGGGTACGGGCGCAGCAGTCCTGTCCGGCGTTGTCGAGGAAGGCCATCGGCGCCTGGGCAGCCGCGCGCTCGATGTCGGCGTCGGCGAAGACGATGTTGGGGCTCTTGCCGCCGAGTTCGAGGGTCACGCGCTTCACGAGCCGCGCGCTCCTCGCCATGATCTCCTTGCCGACTCGCGTCGAGCCGGTGAAGACGATCTTCGCGACGCCCGGGTGCTCGACCAGTGCCTGACCGGCGACGTCCCCGGCGCCCGGCAGGACATGGAACAGATGCTCGGGAAGGCCCGCTTCCAGGGCGAGTTCGGCCAGGCGCAGAGCGGTCAGCGGGGTGGTCTCGGCGGGCTTGAGGAGTACGGCGTTGCCCGCCGCCAGGGCCGGTGCGGCGCCCCAGGCGGCGATGGGCATGGGGAAGTTCCACGGGGCGATGACGCCGACGACGCCGAGTGGTTCGAGGAGGGTGATGTCGAGCCCGCCCGCGACCGGGATCTGGCGGCCGGTCAGGCGCTCCACTCCCCCGGCGGCGTAGTCAAGGAGGTCGCGGACGTTGCCCGCCTCCCAGCGGGCGTTCCCGAGGGTGTGGCCCGCCTCCTCGACCTCCAGCCGGGCGAGTTCTTCCAGGTGGTCGTCGACCACGGCGGCGAAGCGGCGCAGCAGGCGCGCCCGGTCGGCGGGGGCGGCGTCCGCCCACCGGCGCTGGGCGCCGGCGGCCCGTACGACCGCCGTGTCGACCTCGGCGGCGCTCGTCGCCGGGACGGTGGCGACGACCTCCTCGGTCGCCGGGTTGAGGATCTGATGGGCGTGGGGCTGGTCGGGCACGTCTTTCTTCCTCACATGCGTTCGAAGGAGCGGCGCAGCTCCCAGTCGGTCACGGCGGCGTCGAAGGCGGCGAGTTCGACACGCGCCAGGTTGAGGTAGTGGGCGACGACCTCGTCCCCGAAGGCGGCCTTGGCGATGGGGCTGTGTTCCCAGAGCTCGGCTGCCTCGCGGAGGGTGGTGGGGACCTGCTCGTACGCGGAGGTGTAGGCGTTCCCGGTGCATGCCTCGGGGAGTTCGAGCTGGTGCTCGATGCCGTACAGGCCCGCCGCGACCAGGCCCGCGACGGCCAGGTGGGGGTTGACGTCGCCGCCGGGCAACCGGTTCTCGAAGCGCATGGAGCGGCCGTGGCCGACGACCCGCAGTGAGCAGGTGCGGTTGTCGTTGCCCCACGCGACGGCGGTGGGGGCGAAGGAGCCGGGCGCGAAACGCTTGTAGGAGTTGATGTTCGGCGCGTACAGCACGGAGAAGTCGCGCAGCGCGGCGAGCTGGCCGGCCAGGAAGTGGCGCATCACGGGGGACATGCCGTGGGCGTCGTCGCCCGCCATGACGTTCGTGCCGGGCTCGTCGGCGGACTGGAGCGAGAGGTGGATGTGGCAGGAGTTGCCCTCGCGCTCGTTGTACTTGGCCATGAAGGTGAGCGAGACACCTTCCTGGGAGGCGATCTCCTTGGCGCCGGTCTTGTAGATGGCGTGCTGGTCGCAGGTGAGCAGCGCCTCGTCGTAACGGAAGACGATCTCGTGCTGGCCCGGATTGCACTCGCCCTTGGCGGACTCGACGGTCAGACCGGCGGCGGTCATGTCGTTGCGGATCCTGCGCAGCAGGGGCTCGATACGGCCGGTGCCGAGGATGGAGTAGTCGATGTTGTACTGGTTGGCGGGGGTGAGGCCGCGGTAGCCGCTGTCCCAGGCCTGCTCGAAGGTGTCCTTGAAGACGATGAACTCGAGTTCGGTGCCGACGTGCGCGGTGTAGCCGTGTTCGGCGAGGCGCTCCAGCTGGCGGCGCAGGATCTGGCGGGGCGCCGCGACGACCGGTGAGCCGTCGTTCCAGGCGAGGTCGGCGATGAGCATCGCCGTCCCCTCGTTCCAGGGGACGCGGCGCAGGGTGGAGAAGTCGGGGTGCATGGCGAAGTCGCCGTAGCCGCGGTCCCAGGAGGACATCGCGTAGCCGTCGACGGTGTTCAGCTCGACATCGACGGCGAGGAGGTAGTTGCAGCCTTCGGTGCCGTGTTCGAGTACGTCCTCAAGGAAGAACGGCGCGGCGAACCGCTTGCCCTGGAGTCTGCCCTGCATGTCGGGGAAGGCCAGGACCACGGTGTCGATCTCGCCGCTCGCCACCAGGGCGCGCAGCTCCTCGACGGAGAGCGGGGGGGTGCGGTCTGCCACGGGACAACTCCTCCATCGGCCAGCCGGGGACCTTAAGGTATTCCGGGAGACCATTGCTTGGGAAGGGGAAACGGCGACGTGGCGAAGAAGGATGCGGCGAAGCAGAGTGAGCCGGGCGACCGGCTGACGCCCGTCCTGCGCCCCGTGCGGGCGGGCAACGGCTTCGAGGAGGCGCTGGAGCAGATCCTCCAGGTGCTGCGTCTGGGTCTGGTGGCGGGCGGTGAACGGCTGCCCGCGGAGCGTGAGTTGGCGGAGCGGCTGCGGATCAGCCGGGTCACGCTGCGCGAGGTGCTGAAGGTCCTCACGGACCAGGGGCTGGTGGAGAGCCGGCGGGGGCGCTACGGCGGCACGTTCGTACGGCCCCGGCCCGACACCCCGGCGCAGGGGGTCGAGGAGGAGCTGCGGCGGCGGGTCTCCGGGGTCGACATCGAGGACGTGCTGCGCTTCCGTGAGGTGCTGGAGGTCGGGGCGGCGGGCCTGTGCGCGGCGCACGGCCTGACCGAGGACGGGGCGGCCCGCCTGCGTACGGCGCTGGCGGCCACGCACGACGCCCCGCTGGGCGACTACCGCCGCCTGGACACGCTGCTGCATCTGACGCTGGCGGAGCTGTCGGGCTCGGCGCGGCTGACGGAGCAGTACGCATCGGTGCGCGCGACCGTGAACGACCTGCTGGACTGCATCCCGCTGCTGGTAAGGAACTTGGAGCACTCCCAACAGCAGCACACGGTGCTGGTGGAGGCGGTCCTGGAGGGCGACGCGGACGCGGCGCGCGAGGTGATGCGCGAGCACTGCGGCGGGACGGCGGCGCTGTTGCGGGGGTTTCTCGCCTGAGAGCGGGGTAGCGGGGGTGGTGGGGTTCCGCGGGCCCCGGCCGTCCCGGCCGTCGGGTCCGTAACAGTCGCTTAACGCAGAGGGCTTGCGCGCGAGCGATTCCGGCCGCAATGGTGTGGCCTCACACCTTTACCCGTGGCAGGAACCCGAGGCAGGAGCGGCTCATGGCCGAAGGCACGGACTCCCGTATTCCACCAGCCGGCCCGTCCGGTCCGCCGGGTCCGCCGGGCCCCGCACCGGGCGGCGGCTCCACCGACGACGCGGCCTATCTGCAACGCCGCACACTGAAGCGCGGCAGCGCCGGCTGGCTGCTGCTGACCGGCCTCGGCGTCGCGTACGTCGTCTCGGGCGACTTCTCCGGCTGGAACATCGGGCTCGCCGAGGGCGGCTTCGGCGGGCTCGCCATCGCGACCCTCCTGATGGGCGCGATGTACGCCTGTCTCGTCTTCTCGCTCGCCGAACTGTCCGCGATCCTGCCCACGGCGGGCGGCGGTTACGGCTTCGCCCGCCGCGCGCTCGGCACCTGGGGCGGCTTCCTGACCGGCACGGCCATCCTCATCGAGTACATCCTGGCGCCGGCCGCGATCTCCATCTTCATCGGTGACTACGTCGAGTCGCTGAACCTCTTCGGGCTGGAGGCGGGCTGGCCGGTCTATCTCGCCTGCTTCGCCATCTTCATCGGCATCCACCTCTGGGGCGTCGGCGAGGCGCTGCGCTTCAGCCTGGTCGTGACGGCCATCGCCGTCGCCGCGCTGCTGATCTTCGCGGTGGGCGCGTTCACCGAGTTCGACAGCAGCGGCCTCAACGACATCCCTGTCCAGGAGGACGCGTTCGGGTCCAACTCCTGGCTGCCGTACGGCCTGTTGGGCATCTGGGCCGCGTTCCCGTTCGGCATGTGGTTCTTCCTGGGCGTCGAGGGCGTGCCGCTGGCCGCCGAGGAGGCCAAGGACCCGGTGCGCTCGATGCCGCGGGCCCTGTCGATCTCCATGGGCGTCCTGGTGCTGCTGGCGCTGCTCACGTTCTTCGCCGCCACGGGCGCGCGCGGTTCCGCCGCCGTCATGGAGGCCGGTAATCCGCTGGTGGTCGCGCTCCAGGGCGACGGCGAGCCCACGGCGCTCAGCCGGTTCGTCAACTACGCGGGGCTCGCCGGTCTGGTCGCGTCCTTCTTCTCCCTCATCTACGCCGGTTCCCGGCAGCTGTTCGCGCTCTCCCGCGCCGGCTATCTGCCACGCTTCCTCTCGCTGACGAGCAGCCGCAAGGCGCCGTACCTGGGCCTGCTGATACCCGGCGCGATCGGTTTCGCCCTCGCGGCGGGCAGCGGCAACGGCGGCCGGATGCTGAACGTCGCGGTCTTCGGCGCCACCATCTCGTACGCCCTGATGGCCCTCTCGCACCTGGTGCTGCGGCGCCGCGAGCCCGGCCTGCACCGTCCGTACCGGACCCCCGGCGGCATGCTGACATCGGGCGTGGCGTTCGTACTGGCCCTGTCGGCGCTGGTGGCGACGTTCCTGGTGGACAAGGACGCCGCCTTCATCGCGCTGGGCGTCTATGTCGTGGCTCTCGCCTACTTCGCCTTCTACAGTCGGCACCGGCTGGTGGCCGCCGCGCCCGAGGAGGAGTTCGCCGCGCTCGCGGCGGCCGAGGCCGACCTGAAACGGGAGTGAGCCCCCGCACCACCCGCACCACCCGTACGACAGCACGGAACAGCACAGAACAGCACGGCACCGACGGAGGAACGTTCAGTGAAGCCGCTCATCGGCGTCAGCACCTATCTGGAGACGTCGGCCAAGTGGGGCGTCTGGGAGCTGCCCGCCGCCCTGCTGCCCATGGGGTATCCCCGGCTCGTCCAGCGCGCGGGCGGCGTCGCCGTCATGCTCCCGCCGGACGGGTCGGCCACGGCAGCCTCCGTGGTCGCCCGGCTCGACGGTCTGGTGATCGCCGGTGGTCCGGATGTGGAGCCCGTACGGTACGGGGCCGAGCCCGACCCTCGTACCGGCCCACCCGACAGGGAGCGGGACGACTGGGAACTGGCCCTGATCGAGGCGGCGTTGACGTCCGGAACGCCGCTCCTGGCCATCTGCCGGGGCATGCAGCTGCTGAACATCGCCCTCGGCGGCACGCTCGTCCAGCACCTGGAGGGCCACACGGCCGCGACCCTCGGCGTCTTCGGCGAGCATCCGGTGAAGCCGGTCCCGGGCACCCGCTACGGAACGGTCGTCCCTGAGGAGTCGGACGTCCCGTCCTCCCACCACCAGGCGGTGGACCGCCTGGGCAAGGGCCTGATCGCCTCGGCGTACGCGGCCGACGGGACGGTGGAGGCGGTGGAGCTGGTCGACGACCGGTGGGCGCTGGGGGTGCAGTGGCATCCGGAGATGGGGCAGGACGTGCGGGTGATGGCGGCGCTGGTGGAGGCGGCGCGCAACGACGGGTGAGACGGCACATGTTGATGGTGTTGCGTTCACCCGCTGTTCGCGGGTGGGCGGAACCGTGTGCCGGGCTCGATTCAGCATGGCCGTCGGACCCCGCCCATCCCCAGGAGATGAACGTGCCCATCACTCGTAGAGACTTCTCCAAGACCTCGGCCGCCGCGGGGCTCACCCTCGTCGGCACCGCCGGTGTGCTGTCGACCGCCAGCGCGTACGCCTACGCCGAGGAGAACGCGGACACGCCCGCCGCGAGCGGCGACCAGGACGCCCGGTCCTCCTCCCGCCCGCTCGACAGCAAGACCGGATACGGCCCGCTGATCGACGACCCGAAGGGGCTGCTCGCGCTGCCCGCCGGCTTCTCGTACGAGGTCGTCAACCACGCCGGTGTCACCAAGCTGGACAGCGGCGAGTTCACCCCGAACAGCCACGACGGCACGGCCACCTTCCGCGGCACCCGGGGCTCCACGCTCCTGGTCGTCAACCACGAGCTGGGCGGCGACCGCGCCGAGGTCGACTTCCCCGTACCCCTGACGCCGGGCCTCGCGTACGACCCCGCCGCCCCCGGCGGCTGCACCGTCGTCGAGATCTCCAAGCACGGCGACCACGTGACCGAATGGGTCGCCCTCACCGGCACCCAGGAGAACTGCGCGGGCGGTCGCACCCCCTGGGGCACCTGGCTCACCTGCGAGGAGGACACCACCAGGGCCGGCGAGGACGGCATGACCAAGGACCACGGCTACGTCTTCGAGGTGGACCCGTACGACCGCCGAGCGAACCAGCACCCGAAGCCGATCAAGGCGCTCGGCCGGTACGACCACGAGGCCGTCGTGGTCGACACCAAGCGCGGCCATCTGTATCTCACCGAGGACGCCGACGAGCCGAACGGCCTGCTGTATCGCTGGACTCCGCCGAAGGGCTTCCGTCACGGGCGGGGCAAGCTGCGCGGGCTCTCCGACACCGCCGGTGTGCTGGAGGCGTTCAAGTGCTTCGACTCCCGGGGCGGGTTCGTGGACGACCTGTCCCGCGCCACGAAGGCCGGGACCGTGTACGGCGTCGACTGGGTGAGCGTGCCTGACCGGGACGCCAGGACCGTGCCGGTGCGCGAGCAGTTCACGGACACCCAGGTCACCCGCGCCCGCAAGCTGGAGGGCATGTGGTGGGCCGACGGCGGCGCGTACATCGTCTCCTCCTACGCGCGTGAGGAGAGCCCGAAGCAGCACGACGGCCAGGTGTGGTTCTACGACCCGGCCCACCGGAAGCTGACTCTCAAGCTGATCCTCGGCATCAACCAGGACCCGTCGAAGGACGGCGCGTTCGACGGCCCGGACAACATCACGGTGTCCCCGTACGGCGGCGTGATCCTGGCCGAGGACGGCGACGGCGTCCAGCACCTGTTCGGCGCGACGGACTCGGGCCGGACCTACCCGATCGCGCGCAACGAACTGAAGGGCGGTACGCCGGAGGAGCCCGAGTACAGCGAGTTCGCCGGTGTCGTCTTCTCCCCCGACGGCAAGACGCTGTACGCGAGCATCCAGAACCCCGGCATCCTGCTGGCCATCACCGGCCCCTGGCGCCACCAGCGCTGACGCACCACCACCGTCGGCCGTGCCCCCGTCCCCGGGGTGCGGGCGGCGGCCTCCCGTGCCGTCACGGCGCCGCCCGCGTCAGCGACAGCAACTCCCGCGCCGGGCCGGTCGGGCGGTGGCCCGTCGGCCAGACGGCTCGCAGGTCACGCCGCAGATGGATGCCCGCCACCTCCACCTCCAGCAGGCGGCGGGCAGCCAGCTCCTCCCGCACGGCCAGTTCGCTGAGCACCGAGGGTCCCGCGCCGCTCACCACCGCCGCCTTGACCGCCGTCGTCGAGGACAGTTCGAGCAGCGGTTCGGCGAGACCTCCGTAGGAGGCGAGTGCCGCGTCGAGTACCTGGCGGGTGCCCGAGCCCTCCTCACGGAGGATCAGCGGGGTGGCCGCGAGTTCGGTGGGCGTCAGCGCCGTACGCCGTCCGCTCCACGCGTGTGCCGGCGCCACCACGACCACCAGTCGGTCGCGGCCGATCACCGTGCCGTCCAGCCCTCCGGGCACGGCCAGGCCCTCCACGAACCCGAGGTCCGCCTCGCCGCCGAGCAGCCGCGCGGCCACGGCGCCCGAGTTGCCGGCCAGGAGCGAGACGGCCGTGTCCGGCCGGGCCGTGCGCAGCGCGATGAGCCACCCGGGCAGCAGATACTCCGCGATGGTCATGCTCGCGGCGACCCGCAGCCGCGAGTCACGCCGGTCGCGCAGCGCCTGCGCGCCCGCGTCGAACGCCTCCGCCGACTCCATGATCTGCCGCGCCCAGTCGGTGACGAGCGCCCCCGCCTCGGTGAGCCGGGAACCGCTCGGCGACCGGTCGAAGAGGCTCACGCCGAGCTGCCGTTCGACGGACCGTATCCGGCTGCTCGCCGCCGGCTGGCTGATGCCCAGCTCGCGGGCGGCCCCGCCCATGCTGCCGTGCCGGGCGACGGCGATGAGCAGCTCCAGCGCGCCCAGCTCGGGTACGCGGTGGGCGAGGGTCACAGGAGGCTCATCGGTCATACACGCAGGTTATGGCCTCATAGCATCAAGGGGCCTGGTGGGGAGGCCGCGGAGCGAGGAGGGTGCGAGCATGCCCACCCTCACCCCGGCCGCCCCGACGTTCACGAAGTCCCCGACGAAGCCACTCGCGCCGGCCCGTCCCGGGCGCTTCCCGGCCCTGCGCCACGTCGGGCCCAACTGGTACGCGAGCGTGATGGGCACCGCGATCGTCGCGAGCGCGGGCGCCGCGCTCCCCTGGGACCCGGCGCTCACCCCCGTGGTGCGTGCCGTCTGCGTAACCGTGTGGGCCCTGTCCGCGCTGATGCTCCTGGCCGTGCTGGCCGCCCGCGCCGGGCACTGGATCCACCACCGCGACCAGGCCCGCGCCCATCTGCTCGACCCCGCCGTGGCGCCCTTCTACGGATGTCTGGCGATGGCCCTGCTGGCGGTCGGCGGCGCCACCCTCACCGTGGGCCGGCACGTGATCGGTGAGAGCGCGGCCGTTGCCGTGGACGCCGTGCTGTTCACGGTCGGCACACTCGTCGGCCTGGCGGCGGCCGTGGGCATCCCGTATCTGCTGGTGGTACGCCACCGGGTACGGGCCGCCGACGCGTCCCCGGTGTGGCTGCTGCCGGTGGTGGCGCCCATGGTGTCGGCGGCCCTCGGCCCGGCCCTGATCCCTTATCTGCCCGCCGGGCAGTGGCGCGAGGCGCTGCTGCTCGCCTGTTACGCCCTGTTCGGCATGAGCCTGCTCGCCACCCTCACCCTGCTGCCGCTGGTCTTCGGCAGGCTCGTGCGGTTCGGTCCGCTGCCCGTCGCCCTGACCCCCGCGCTGTTTCTGGTACTCGGCCCGCTCGGGCAGTCCACGACGGCGGCCGGCCACTTCGCGCGGGCCACGCCCGCCTTCGCCGTCCCGGAGACGTTCGCCGTCCTGTTCGGCGTCCCGGTGCTGGGCTTCGCCCTGCTGTGGCTGGCCCTGGCGGTCGCGACGGTGACGCGCGCGATACGGCGCGGGATGCCGTTCTCGATGACGTGGTGGGCCTTCACCTTCCCCGTCGGTACGTGTGTGACCGGCGCAGCAGGGCTCTCCCGCGCCACGGGCCTGGTCGCCCTGTCATGGCTCGCGTTCGGTCTGTTCGCCCTGCTGACGGCCGCCTGGGCGGTCGTCTGGACCCGTACCGTCCACGGCGTGGTCAGCGGAGCGCTGCCCGCAGCGCCCCCGGCGCCTCGGCCAGTGACGGCCCGTACCAGGTGAGGAGCCGCCCGTCGACCAGCGCGGCGGGCAGTCCGGGAAAGGCCTCCGGGCCGTCGTCGGCGGTGAAGCGGTACGGCTCGTCGGGCAGGACGACCAGGTCCGCGCCCGAGGCCCGCAGCTCCTCCAGCGGGATGCGGGGGTAGCGCTCCGCGCGGTCGCCGTAGACGTTGCGCACGCCGAGCCTGGCCAGCAGATCACCCGCGAAGGTGTCCCGGCCGAGCACCATCCACGGCCTGCGCCAGATCGGTACGACCGCCCGGCGCCCTCCTTCGTACGGAGAAGGGGGTGGCACCGCCGCCCAGGCGTCGCGCGCCTGGTCCAGCCAGCGCGGCACCGCGAGCCCGCAGCCCGCCACGAGCAGCCGCTCCAGTTCGGAGAACGCCTGGTCGAGGTCGCGCACCTCGGTGACCAGCACCTCGATGCCCGCCGCCCGCAGCGCGGCCAGATCCGGCTCGCGGTTCTCCTCCTCGTTGGCGACGACAAGGTCGGGGCGCAGCGCGGTGATCGCTGCGATGTCGGGATTCTTGGTGCCGCCCACACGTACGACGTCGAGGTCGGCGGGGTGGCTGCACCAGTCGGTGGCGCCCACCAGCAGTCCGGGCGCGGTGACCGCGACGGCCTCGGTGAGCGAGGGGACGAGCGAGACGATCCGCACGGCGCGGCCCGCCGCTCAGCGCCGGGTGTCGAACGTCGCGTCGATGTGTTCCGCGACGGCGACGACCAGGATGCGGGTACCGGGGTCGGTGGCGCGCCAGCGGTGCGTGACTCCGCCGGAGAGGTACAGCGTGTCGCCGCGCTCCAGCCGGTAGGCGCGGCCTTCGGCCTCGACCTCCACCGATCCGTCGGCGATGTACATCACCTCGTCGTTGCGGTGCTGGTACTCGCGCCCGGTGTCCAGTTCGCCGGTGTACTCCTTGGCGTGCAGCTGGTGTCCGCCGCGGGCCACCCGGCGTACGCCCGTACCGGCGCCGTCGTCGGCCCGTACGACATCGACCGTGCGTGCCGAGTCGGCCGCGGCGTGCAGCGCGGCGATGGTGGTCTCCAGAGCACCCGCGACCCGCTCCAGCGAGCGGGCGCTCGGCCGGGCGCGTTCGTTCTCGATCTGGCTGAGGAAGGGTACGGACAGTCCGCTGCGGTCGGCGACGGCCGCCAGCGTCAGCCCGAGGGACCTGCGCCGCCTGCGGACGGCGGCGCCCACCCTGAGCGCTTCCTTGTCGTCCATGTCTGGGCTCCCTCCGGCCGGATCGTCATCTTCTCAGAGTTGACGGCCCCGCAAGGGCGGTCTGTCTCACCCGGCCCGGAGGGCACCGCGGTGAACCCCGGGGAAACGGACGGCCCCGGCAACCGTGACGACGGCCGGTCACAGACCTCCATCGTCCGGCCGCCGGGGCCGTCCCACCACTGGTGGGGCCGTCATCCGCACGGCGTCCGGGCCCCGTCCGCCGGCCATGGGCCGGCGGACGTACGGCCGGTACTTCGTCACGCCGGCTTTCGACACTCTCCGTTACTGCGGAGCGATCTGATCGGCGATGCCCGGATTCTTCTCCATCCAGGCCTTCACCGCCTCTTCCTCGTGTCCCGTCCCGCGCTTCTGGATCTCGTTCTCCAGGCCGGCGAGCTGCTGCTCGCTCAGCTTGAAGTCCTTGAACCACTCGGTCAGCTGCGGATAGTTCTCGGGGAAGTCCTTGTTGCCCACCGTGTGGATCTGGTCGCCCTCGCCGAAGGCCTTCCGCGGGTCCTTCAGCTTGGTCAGCTCGTACTCGTTGTAGGCCCAGTGCGGGGTCCACAGCATGACCGCGATGGGCTGCTTCTTGCCGTACGCCCGCTTCAGCTCCGCCAGCATGCCGGGCGTCGAGCTGTCGACGACCTTGTAGGCGCCGTCCAGGCCGTATCCGGGCAGAACCTTGTTCTTGAGGATGTTCATGGTCTCGGTGCCGGGCTCGATGCCGACGATCCGGCCCTTGAACTCGTCCTCACGCCCCTTCAGATCCGCCAGCGAGTCCACGCCCTTCACATACGAGGGTACGGCGATCTCCAGGGATGTCGGCCCGTACCAGGAGCCGAGGTCGGAGAGTTTGTCGCCGTACTTGTCCCAGTATTTCTTCTGTGTGTTGGGCAGCCAGCCGTCGAACTGGACGTCGATCTGCCCCCGGGACATCGCCGTGTACATCGGACCGACCTCGAACTGCTTGAGGTTCATCTTGTAGCCCCGGTCCTCCAGCACCGCCTTCCACAGATACGTGGCCGCGATGTCCTCCTCCCAGGGGAACCAGGCGACCTCGATGGGCCGTTCGCGCTCGTCCTTGCCGTTCGCGCCCTTGCTGACGCCGCCCGCCGGGGTCCACTTGTCGGCCAGTCCGGGGTTGTCCTTCAGCCAGGCGCGTACGGCCTCCTGCTCCTTGCCCTTGCCCGCGCCCTGGATCTTCGCCTCAAGACCGGTGAGCTGTTCCTCGGTCATCTTGAAGTTCTTGAGCCACTTGGCGACGCTCGGGTTCTCGGCGGAGAAGCCCTTGCGGGCGAGCGTGTGCACGCCGTCGCCCTCGCCCCAGGTGCCCTTGGGGTCCTTGAGCTTCTTCAGGTCGTAGGTGTTGTACGCCCAGTGCGGGGACCAGAGCGTGACGACGACCGGTTCCTTCTTCTCGTACGCGCGCTTCAGCTCGGCCAGCATGCCGGGCGTGGAGCCGTCGACGACCTTGTACTCGCCTTCGAGGCCGTACTCCTTGAGGACCTTGTCCTTGAGAATGCCCATCTCGCCCGCGCTGGGCTCGATGCCGATGATCCGGCCCTTGAACTGGCCGGCCTTGCCCTTGAGATCCGCCAGCGAGTCGACGCCCTTGACGTAACTGGGCACGGACAGCTCAAGGGATGTCTCGCCGTACCAGGAGCCCATGTCCTCCAGCTTGTCCTGGTACTTGTCCCAGTAGGTGGCGTGGGTGGTCGGCAGCCAGGAGTCGGTCTGGATGTCGATCTGGCCGTTCGCCTGGCCGGTGTAGAGCGCCCCGGCCTCGTACTGGGTGGCCTCGACCTCGTAACCGCGCCGCTCCAGCAGCTCCTTCCAGAGGAAGGTGGAGGCGATGCCCTCGTCCCAGGGGATGTAGCCCATGTTGATCTTCTTGCCCTGGCCGACGTCGCCGTCCCCGGCGACCGTCGTGGTCTTGTCGCCGCCGAAGATGCTCATGCCGCCCGCGACGAGCGCGAGAACGACCACACCGACCACCGCGACCGAGGGCCGCGGACGATGGTCCGAGATCTTGAGCGAACCGCGCATCGCCTGCGCCTTGGCCAGCGCGCGGCGGCCCAGCGGCGAGACCTGCCGGCCCAGCGCGCCGGTCAGCCGGTCCAGATACATCGCCAGGATGACGATGGAGACGCCCGCCTCGAAGCCGAGGCCGATGTCGACGTTGCCGATGGCGCGGTAGACGGCGCCGCCGAGGCCGCCGCCGCCGACCATGCCCGCGATGACGACCATGGACAGGCCCAGCATGATCACCTGGTTGACGCCGGCCATGATCGTCGGGAGCGCGAGCGGGAGCTGGACGCGCAGCAGGGTGTTGCGCGGGCTGGTGCCGAACGCCTCCGCGGCCTCGACCAGTTCGGCGTCGACCTGCCGGATGCCCAGCTCCGTCATACGGACGCCGGGCGGCAGGGCGAAGATGATCGTCGCGATGATGCCGGGGACCACGCCGACGCCGAAGAAGATGATGCCGGGGATCAGATAGACCATCGCGGGCATCGTCTGCATGAAGTCGAGCACGGGCCGGATGACGGCGCTGACGGTCGCCGAGCGCGAGGCCCAGACGCCGAGCGGCACCGCGATGACCAGGATGACGATCGTCGCGACGAGCACCAGCGAGAGCGTCGACATCGCGAGTTCCCACAGCTCGATCGAGTCGATGAGCGCGAAACCGGCGAAGGCGAGCACGGCCGCGAGCAGACCGCGCAGCCACCAGGCGAGCACGGCCAGGATGCCGGCGAGGAGCAGCGGTTCGGGACCGTTGAGCACCGCGTCGACGGCGTCGTACATGCCGGTGACGAGTGAGCTGATCGCGTCGAACAGCCAGGAGAGATGTCGCTGGAGGAAGTCGACGGCGCTGTCGACCCACTCGCCGAGCGGGAGCCTAGGCACTGGCCGCCTCCTTGTCGACGGACAGCGTTTCCGGGCCGCCCCGGCCCACCGGCGCCGATGTGCCGGCGGGCGCGTCGGCGGGCGTCATCGGCTCGCCGAGTACGGCGAGCAGCCTGGCGCGCGGTACGACTCCGACGAGCCGCCCCTCGTCGTCGACGACGGCGACGGGGACCGAGCTGGTCGAGCACGGGGTGAACAGCTCGATGATCGGGGTGCTCGCGGAGACGGTGGCGGGCGCCGCCGCGAGCACGTCCTTGTCGGTACGCAACACCTTGCCGCCGTCCGTACGGCTGCCATGGGCGGAGTCGGCGTCCGCCATGATCGCCCCGGCGGTCAGGACCCGTGAGCGGTCGACGTCCTGGGTGAAGGAGGCGACGTACTCGTTGGCCGGGGTGACGAGGATGTCCTCGGCGGTGCCGAGCTGGACGATCTCGCCGTCCCGCATCACGGCGATCCGGTCGCCGAGCCGCATGGCCTCGTTGAGGTCATGGGTGATGAAGACGATGGTCTTCTTCAGCCGCTTCTGGAGTTCCAGGAGCTGGTCCTGCATGTCACGGCGGATCAGCGGGTCGAGCGCGCTGAACGACTCGTCCATGAGCAGCAGGTCCGCGTCGGTGGCGAGCGCGCGGGCCAGGCCGACGCGCTGCTGCATACCGCCGGACAGCTCGTCGGGCCAGGCCTTCTCCCAGCCGGCCAGGCCCGCGAGCTCAAGCGCCTGGGTGGCGCGTCCGTCCCGCTCGGCGCGGGGTACGCCCTGGACCTCCAGGCCGTATCCCGCGTTCTCCAGCACACTGCGGTGCGGGAAGAGGGCGAAGTGCTGGAAGACCATGCTGATCTTGGTCGAGCGCACGGTGCGCAGCTCGGCCGGGCTCAGGGCGGTCAGATCCTGGCCGTCGAAGAGCACGCGCCCGGCCGTCGGTTCCAGCAGTCCGTTGAGCATGCGCAGCAAGGTGGACTTCCCGGAGCCGGAGAGTCCCATCACGACGAATATCTGACCGGGATCGACGGAGAACGAGGCATCGATCACCGCTGCGGTCGTACCGTCGGCGCGCAACTCTTCGCGGTCCGTGCCGTTTTCGAGCTGTCTCACCGCTTCTTCGGGTCGTGCGCCGAATACCTTGTACAGGTGTTCCGCCTGCAGCCTGGACACATATACCTCACGCCGTCGAAATGAGAAACGGCCCGCCACCCCCGCCGGCGGGCCGTGGAGCGGTACGGGGTCGGCCCGCGTGGCCGGTCGACGGTCTGTGAGAGTCCGCGCCCGGGTCCGCTCCGCATGCGCGCCTGCCCTGGCCCGCGGGAACCAAACGCTTATGTGGTCCACACCACTGCGCGGCGCCGCCTCGCAGGTCAGAGGGGATCGGGCGGGGTCGGGCGGTCACCGTCCGGCCGCTGTCAGTGGGATACGGCATCATCGGGGTGTGACGCGACGCCTGATGCTCCTCGACACCGCCTCCCTCTACTTCCGGGCCTATTTCGGGGTCCCCGACTCGGTGCGCGCCCCCGACGGCACGCCCGTCAACGCGGTCCGGGGCCTGCTCGACTTCATCACCCGGCTCGTCCAGGACCATCACCCCGACGATCTCGTGGCCTGCTGGGACGCGGACTGGCGGCCGCAGTGGCGGGTGGATCTCATCCCGTCGTACAAGGCGCATCGCGTGGCGGTGGAGACACCGGAGGGGCCGGACGAGGAGGAGACGCCGGACACGCTCGCGCCCCAGGTGCCGATCATCGCGGCCGTGCTGGACGCGCTGGGGATCGCGCGGGTGGGCGTCGCGGGGTACGAGGCGGACGATGTGATCGGCACCCTCACCGGCGCCGCGTCGGGACCGGTGGACATCATCACGGGCGACCGCGACCTCTACCAGTTGGTGGACGACGCCCGCCAGGTGCGGGTGCTGTACCCGCTCAAGGGGGTCGGCTCGCTCCAGGTGACGGACGAGGCGTGGCTGCGCGAGAAGTACGGGGTCGACGGCTCCGGCTATGTCGATCTGGCGCTGCTGCGCGGCGATCCGAGCGACGGGCTCCCCGGCGTGCCCGGGATCGGCGAGAAGACGGCGGCCAAGCTGCTCGACGCGTACGGCGATCTGGCCGGGATCATGGCGGCGGTCGACGATCCGCGGTCCGGCCTCACGCCCTCGCGGCGCAAGCGGCTGGACGAGTCCAGGGCCTACGTGGCGGTCGCGCCGACGGTGGTGCGGGTCGCCGGGGACGTCCCGCTGCCGGACTTCGACCCGGCGCTGCCCGCCGAGCCGCTCGACCCGGAGACGCTGGACGCGCTGGCGGCGCGCTGGGGTCTGCACAACGCGCTGCACCGGCTGCTGACCACGCTCGGGAAGTGACGGAGGGAGCCGCGGACCATGTGCCCAGCGACGGCGGAGTGTTAACTTAGGTATACCTAAGCACCGCACGACCGCAGAGCCGCGGTCGCGTGCCGTACCAGTCAGGGGAAACGCCGTGGCAGCACAGCAGGCCCGCAAGTCACCGAAGGTCCACGAGGCACGGGTGGTGCGCGGTCAGCGCATCACGCCGCACATGGTGCGCCTGGTCCTCGGCGGCGACGGACCCGCCGGGCTCGAAGCGGGTGAGTTCACCGACCATTACGTCAAGCTGCTCTTCGCCCCCGAGGGCGTCAGCTATCCCGAGCCGTTCGACATGGACCGCGTCCGCGAGGACTTCCCGCGCGAGCAGTGGCCCGCGACCCGTACGTACACGGTGCGCGAATGGAACCGGGCCGCCGGGGAGATCACGATCGACTTCGTGGTGCACGGCGACGAGGGTCTGGCGGGGCCTTGGGCCGCCGCCGCGAAGCCCAGCGACACCGTGCTGTTCCTGGGTCCCGGCGGGTCGTACGCCCCCGACCCGGCCGCCGACTGGCATCTGTTCGTCGGTGACGAGAGCGCGCTGCCCGCGATCGCCGCGTCCGTCGAGCAGGCTCCCGAGGGCGCCAGGATCCATGTGTTCGTCGAGGTCGAAGGCGCCGACGAGGAGCAGAAGATCGCCGCCCCCGCCGGAGCGGAGATCGTCTGGCTGCACCGCGGGGGCCGCCCGGTCGGCGAGGCGCTGGTCGCCGCCGTACGGGCGCTGGACTTCCCCACCGGTGATGTGCACGCCTTCGTGCACGGCGAGGCCGGTTTCGTGAAGGAGCTGCGCCGCCATCTGCGGCACGACCGGCAGATCCCGCGTGAGCGGCTGTCGATATCGGGCTACTGGCGGCTGGGCCAGGACGACGAGGCGTGGCGCGCGGTCAAGCGCGAGTGGAACGAGCAGGTGGAGCGCGAGCAGGAGGACGGCTCGAAGGACTGAGACCACGCCTGTCCGGCCGAACACCCGGCGACGATCGTCCAGTTCACCGGGGTGCAGTCCGCGATGTTCGGCCTCCAGGACGGCATCCGGGACGGCGCCGGGAAGGCCGTGCCACGTCGGGACGGCGCCGCATACCTCCCGAGTGGCCCCGCACCGGGCGCTCCACCGTGTCGCTGAGCGCGAAGCGGTTCAGCGGCGCGGCGACCCGGGTGGTCGGTTCGGCGCTCCGGAGGCCGTAGAGACGGCCCGGGGCACCAGGTTCTCGCGGCCGGTCGCCATGGGGGCGGCGCCGGAGCACTGGGCGACGACTCGCGCCATATCGCTAATTTGTCCGACCATGACACGATCGGGACGGAGGGTCGGCACGGTCGGCGCGGAGACCGGACCAATCCGTCGCGAACGCGGCTCCGAACAAGCAGGTGAAACCGTCCGCCGTGCCGGACGGCACACCCGCCCGCACCGTGGAGGAACAGCCGCGTGAAACAAGCCGTACATATCGGCGGCCCCGCTTCTGCCGGGCCCGACCTGCAGGAATTGCTGGGCCAGGTGGCCCGGGGCGACCAAGAGGCGTTCGCCCGTGTGTACGACCTGGTCTGCGGACCCGTACTCGGACTCGTCCGCTCCGTCCTGCGCGATCCCGCCCAGTCGGAGGAGGTGACCCAGGAAGTCCTCCTTGAGGTCTGGCGCAGCGCCCCGCGCTTCCAGGCGTCCCGAGGCAGCGGCATGACCTGGGTGCTGACCCTCGCCCACCGGCGCGCGGTGGACCGGGTCCGCTCGGCCCAGGCGTCCAGCGACCGCGAGCACCGGGCGGCGCTGCTGGACCGGACACCGGCCTTCGACGAGGTGACGGAACAGGTCGAATCCCGGCTGGAGCGCGAACAGGTACGGCGCTGTGTACGTACTCTCACCGAACTCCAGCGCCAGTCGGTCACACTGGCGTACTACCAGGGGCTCGCCTACCGCGAAGTGGCCGAACTGCTCTCCGTGCCGCTCGGCACGGTCAAGACACGACTGCGCGACGGACTCATCCGGCTGCGCGACTGCCTGGGGGTGAGCGCATGAGCAGCACAGCCGAACTGCACACGTTGACCGGCGCCTACGCGCTGCACGCCTTGGCGCCCGACGAGCGCGCCGAGTTCGAGAGGCATCTGGAGGTGTGCCCGGCCTGCGCCCAGGAAGTACGCGAACTGACCGCCACCACCACGCGGTTGGGGCTGGCCGTGGCCGTGACACCGCCGCCCGAACTCAAGCAGCAGGTGCTGCGGCGGATCGCCGCCGAGCGCCAGGAACCGCCCAGGGTCACGCGGGAGTCCCGCGGCGCCGGCGGCGGGACCGCCAAGGCGCGCGCGCTGCCGCGCTTCGCGCTGGCGGCCTGCCTCGCCGCCGCGGCAGGCTTCGGCGGAGTCGCCGTGTGGCAGCACCAGGAGGCCCAGGACGCCCGTGCGCGGGCGTCGACCTCGCAGCAGCAGGCCGAGGCACTGGCCGCCGTGCTCGCGGCGCCCGACGCCAAGATCCGCACGGGCGGGCTGACCGACGGAGCGACCGGCACGGTCGTCGTGTCACGGGCGCAGGACAAGGCGGCGTTCATCGCCTCGGGCCTGGCGAAGCCGCCCAGCGGCAAGGTGTACCAGCTCTGGTTCAACGATGACGGCACGATGCGGGACGCGGGGCTGATGGACCCCTCGGCGACGTCGGACTCGGTGCTGATGGCCGGTTCCGTCGGGGCTGCGTCGGGCATGGGCATCACCGTCGAACCGGCGGGCGGCTCTCCGGAACCGACCTCCGACCCGGTGGCGCTGATGAACTTCCCGGCCTGAACGAGCGAACGACCGAACGACCGAACGGCCGAAGCAACGACATGCCCGGCGCGACCGAACGGCCCGCACCCGAAGACAAAGGGTGCGGGCCGTCGGCGGTCCGTGGAAGCGTGCCAGGTCGGTGCGTCAGCCCGTCTTCCTGGGCGGCAGCGGAAAGAAACCACTCGTACGGGCGGCGTACGCGGCGAAGCCCGGCCGACGCGCCATATGCCGCTCCAACAGCCGCTTCCCGCTGCCGCTGATCAGCAGGAAGCTCATCACGAGCGGACTGACCAGGGTCGCCGCCGCGACCACCGGGTCGTCGCAGACGATCAGGAACAGGCCCCACCAGACACAGAAGTCACCGAAGTAGTTCGGGTGCCGGGTCCAGCTCCACAGGCCACGGTCCATGATCCGGCCCTTGTTCGCCGGATCGGCCTTGAACCGGGCGAGCTGGGCGTCGCCGACCGACTCGAAGACCAGTCCGACGAGCCAGACGGCGCAGCCGGCGAATGCGACCGGGCCGAGGCCGCCGGGGATGTACTGCGCGGCCTGTACGGGCAGCGACACCAGCACGACCAGCAGCCCTTGCAGCAGATACACCATGCGCAGCGCGTACAGATTCCGGTTGCCCGGCGCCTTGGCGAGCATCGCCTCGTACCGCGCGTCCTCGCCGTGCCCCCGCCCGCGCCGGGCGATGTGGACGGCCAGCCGCAGCCCCCAGGCGGCGGTCAGCACGGTCACCAGCAGCCGCCGCGTGTCGTCGCCCTCCCCCGCCGACGCCGCGTAGCCGGCCACAGCGACCACCGTGAAGGCGATCCCCCAGGCGATGTCGACGATCCGGTGCAGGCCCTTGGCGACGGCGATCGCGAAGGTCACGAGCATGACGGCCGCCGCGGCGAGCGCCGCGAGAGCGACACCCTGGCCGAACGCGCCCCAGGGATATCCGTTCACCGTGTCCCGCCTTCTCCGTACCAGTGCCGCGGGGTGGGCGGCATGTCACTGCGCCCCCGCTCCGAAGGGCGTACGGCCAGGATCTGGTCCACGCCCATCCGGCGCTCCTCGAACGCCAGGGCGCTGCCCACCAGGTACAGGCGCCAGACGCGCGCGGTCTCCTCGCCGACGAGCGCGCCGAAGTCGGCCCAGCGCTCCTCCAGAGTGCGGTGCCAGGCGCGGATCGTACGCGTGTAGTGCTCGCGCATCGACTCCACGGCCCGCACCTCAAGACCCGCGCCCTCCAGCAGCGAGACGGTGTCGCCGAGCGGGCGCATGTGCATGTCGGGGGCGATGTACGACTCGATGAACGCACCGCCGCCCGGCGCCACCGCGCCCCGCGACATCTGCTGCACCAGGACCCTTCCCCCGGGACGGAGCATGCGGTGCAGCGTGGCGGTGAAGCCGGGGTACTCGGCGTCGCCGACGTGCTCGCCCATCTCGATGGTCGACACCGCGTCGTACGAACCGGCCTCGATGTCCCGGTAGTCCGACAGCCGTACCTCGACCAGCTCCCCCAGGCCGCGCGCCTTCACCTGCTCGCGTACGTACCGCGCCTGCTCGGCGGCGAGCGTCACGGCGGTGACGCGGGTCCTGTACGTCTCGGCGGCGTACAGGGTGAGAGATCCCCAGCCGCAGCCGATGTCCAGCAGTGTCGAGCCGGGCCCGAGCCCGAGCTTGCGGCAGACCAGGTCGAGTTTGTCGCGCTGGGCGTCGGCGGGGCCGTACGCGGGCTCGCCCCCGGTCCCGTCGTCGGTCCCGTCGTCGGTGCCTTCGTCGGTCCCGTCGGTCTCGTCCTTCGTCCAGTAGCCGCAGGAGTACGCCATGGTCTCGTCGAGCAGCAGGGCGTAGAAGTCGTTGGACAGGTCGTAGTGATGGCTGATCGCGGCCCGGTCCCGTGCCTTGCTGTGCGGCGTGCCACCGAGCCTGGCCTGGGAGGAGGGTACGGGCGGGCGCGGTCCGAGCGCGCCGAGCCGCAGCATGGTGCCGACGGCGCGGGCCCGGTCGGCGAGGGTGAGTCTCGGCGGGCGCGCTCCGCGCTCGCGGGCCGCGCCCCAGACGGTGCGCAGCCCGTCGGCGAGATCGCCGTCGATGTCGAGATCACCGGTGATGTACGCCTGGGCCAGGCCGAGTTCGTCGGGCTGCCAGAGAAGTCGGCGCAGGGCTCGGCGCGAGCGCAGGACGACCACCGGGGCGCCCTCGGGGCCGGCGGTGCTGCCGTCCCAGGCGCGCAACCGCACCGGCGGCCGGGCACCGAGGATCTGTTCGGCGAGCGCGAGGAGCTGGTGGGCCGCTCCGGTGCGGG
Organism: Streptomyces panacea; assembly: GCF_040560175.1. Lineage (NCBI taxonomy): Bacteria > Bacillati > Actinomycetota > Actinomycetes > Kitasatosporales > Streptomycetaceae > Streptomyces > Streptomyces panacea. Next base: position 74,223 of record NZ_JARJHW010000004.1, on the reverse strand, counting down.
TACCGGTGCGTGGCCCCGGGACACGGGCGGGCCGGGTGGCCGTCATCGGGTCGTTCCTTCCCTGGCGAGCACCATCTGCTGGACATCGAGATAGCCGGAGCGGAACCCGGCCTCGGAGTAGGCGAGATAGAAGGTCCACATACGCCGGAACGTCGCGTCGAACCCCAACGCGTCGACCTCCGCCTCCTGTTCGACGAACCGCTCGCGCCACAGCCGGAGCGTCTGCGCGTAGTGCGGCCCGAATCCGTCCCGCTCGACGACCCGCAACGAGGTGTGCGAGGAGGTCAGTTGCTCCATCGCCTCGACGGAGGGGGTCAGCCCGCCGGGGAAGATGTACTTGCCGATCCAGGTGTGGGTGGTGCGTGACGCCAGCAGCCGGTCGTGCGGCATGGTGATCGCCTGGAGCGCGATCCGGCCACCGGGCGCCAGCAGCCTGTCCAGCGTGGTGAAGTACTCGGGCCAGAACTCCTCCCCGACCGCCTCGATCATCTCGACGCTGACAATGGCGTCGAAGCTGCCCCGCACCTGCCGGTAGTCGCGCAGTTGTACCGTCACCCGGTCAGCCAGGCCGGCCGCCTCGATCCGCTTCTCGGCGAGGGCCAGCTGCTCCTGGGAGAGCGTCACCGTGACGACCCGCGCGCCGCGCGCCGCCGCCCGTATGGCCAACTCGCCCCAGCCGGTGCCGATTTCGAGCAGTCGGGTACCGGATCCCACCCGTGCCTCGTCGAGCAGCCGGTCGATCTTGCGATGCTGTGCGGCGGGCAGCAGCGACGCGTCGGCGGGGAATCCCCGGAAAAGGGCCGAGGAGTACGAGAGGGTCTCGTCCAGGAAGAGCGAGAACAGCTCGTTCGACAGGTCGTAGTGGTGGCTGATGTTGTCGCGCGAGCCCTCGGGGGTGTTGCGCTGCGCGTCGGGCCGCTTCAACGCCCAGATCCGGCGCAGCCGTTGGAGCGGGGCGGGGACGAGGACGGCCGCGTTCTCGGCGAGGACGGTCAGGACGGCGACGAGGTCGTCGGCCTCCCACTCGCCCGCCATGTACGACTCGCCGAAGCCGATCAGGCCGGTGGCACCGATCCGCCGGAAGAACGCGTGCGGCTCGTGCACGACCATCAGCGGTCCGCCGAGGCCCAGTGTCTCGTTCTGCCCCAGCCTGACGCGCAGCGCCAGCCGGGCCAGCGCGTGGCGGACCACGCGCTCGGCGACGGCCGTACGCAGCCAGGAGGCCTGCGGCAGCCGGGCCACGTCCGGCCAGAGCCGCGCGTCGACGGCGGGCTCCTGCCGCTCCGTCGCGGACGCCGCGGACGCCGTTGAGGCCGTTGAGGCCGTGGAGGCCACAGACGTCGCGGACGCCGTTGACGACGCCGTGGCTGTCAGGGACTCGGGCGAGGCCGGCGACGGCGGGGACACGGACACACTCATTTCACACCCTCCTGGGGGCGGTGTCGGGGACGGGGCTGCACGGGCAGACCGCGCAGGTAGAGACGGATGCCGTGGTAGCGGATACCGGCGGAGACGACGGCCGTGGACAGCGGGTGGCGCAGCGCGGCCCGCAGCAGGGTCCACGGGGTGGCCGCGCGCCGCACGCCTCGTACGGTCGCGGTGAACGGCCGCCCCCCGTCACGTTCCAGATGGACCGTCAGCTTCAGACGCTCCCCCGGCTCGGGCAGCCGCATCCGGTAGCCGCCGTCGACGGGGAAGAACGGCGAGACGTACAGCTCCTTGTCCACCCAGAAGGAGCCCTCCTCGCCGTCGGCGGCCTCCTCGCCCGGCCGCAGGAGATAGCAGTGCCGCTCTCCGTACGTGTTGTGCACCTCGGCCACGACACACAGCGGCTCGCCGCCGGGCGCGCGGCACCAGTAGAGGGTCAGCGGGTTGAAGACGTGGCCGAGGACCCGGGCGTGGGCGAGCATCGCCACCCGCCCGTCGCCCAGTTCCACGCCGCGCGACGCGAGATACGTCTCCAGTCCGGCGCGGATCGTCGGCGACGTACCGCCGAAGTGGTCGCGCGCGTCGAAACGGGCCAGCGGACGCAGCACGCGGGGCAGCCGGGGCGGGCGGTCCGGGTCGATCAGCCACATGTAGGTGCGCAGCCGCAGGTCGTAACGGCTGGGCGCGGTCCGCACATGCGTGACGGTGCAGGGGTAGAGCGCGGGAACGGCGGCGGGGGCGGCGGACACGGGAGCCCCGGCGCTCACCACCTCACCCCCAGCGCGGCGGCGGCGTCGACGCCCGAGCGGCACCCGTCCTCGTGGAACCCCCACCCGTGGTACGCCCCCGCGTACGCCGTGACCGGCCCGCTCAGCGCGGGGAGCCGGCGCTGAGCGGCCACCGACTCGGGTGTGTAGACGGGGTGTTCGTACGTCATCCGGGCGAGCACCCGGTCCTCGTCGACGCGGTCGGCGCCGTTGAGCGACACCACGAAGTTCTCGGGGGCGTCGAGGCGTTGCAGCCGGTTCATGTCGTAGCTGACCCGGACCCGGCCGGCGTCCGCCGCGCAGGACGGCATGGTCAGGTTCCAGGAGGCGCGGGCGCCGCGGCTGCGCGGCAGCACGCTCGTATCGGTGTGCAGCGCGGTGGCGTTGCGCGAGTAGCGGAACGCGCCGAGCACCTGCCGTTCGTCGTCGGTCGGGTCGGCGAGCAGCCGCAGGGCCTGGTCGGGGTGGACGGCGATGACGACCGAGTCGTAGCGCCGGGTGGAGCCGTCGGCGGTGGTGATCTCCACACCTCGCGGGTCGCGCCGTACCGACCGGACGGGCGCCGTCGTGTGGACGGCGTCGAGCTGCTTGCCGACGCGTTCGACGTACTCGCGCGAGCCGCCGCTGACGGTCCGCCACACCGGTGAGCCGGTCACCGACAGCAGGCCGTGGTGGTCCAGGAAGCGGAAGAGGTAGCGGGCCGGGTAGCGCAGGGCCGTTCCGGCGTCGCAGGACCAGACGGCCGAGACGAGCGGGGTCAGGAAGTGGGCGACGAAGTACGGCGAGAAGCCGCCGTCCGCGACGAAACGCCCCAGCGTCATGGCCTCGTCGGCGCGCGCTCCGGCGCCCGCTCCGGACGCGCTCTCCCGCGCCAGCAGCCGCCGCGCCCGGCGGTGGAAGGCGGGCACTTCGGTGAGCATCCGCAGATACCGCCCGCGCAGCACATGGCCGGGGCGCGGGAACAGACCGGCGAGCCCCCGGGCACCGGCGTACTCCAGCCCGCAGCCGTCGCACCGTACGGACATGCTCATCTCCGACTCCTGGGTGTCCACGCCCAGTTCCCGGAACAGCCGCAGCAGCAGCGGATACGTGCGTTCGTTGTGGACGATGAACCCTGAGTCGACGCGGTGCGTCCGGCCGTCGGACGACGCGACGTCGTGCGTGTGGGCGTGGCCGCCGAGACGTGCCTCCGCCTCGTACAGCGACACCTCGTACGAACGCCGCAGTACGTACGCGGCGGTGAGTCCGGCCACTCCGCCGCCGACTACCGCCGTAAGCGGGCGCTCGCCCACCCCACTCATACAGTTCCCTCCGGTCCGGCTTCGGGCACAGCCCCTCGGGGAGGATTCGAGCCACAGCGGCCGACGGATTGGTGTCTGCGGCGATCTTTCTGCCGCCGGTCCTACTTTTAATTCCTTCGGGTTACAGACCAATCCGCCTTGCATGTCGCACCGAATGGCCGGTGTGAGCGAAGATCGGAAAGACCCGACGAGCGAGACCGGCCATGGTCCGCGTGGCGTACGAGTGGTGCGCGGCGCCCTGGCCGCGCTCGGCGGGTTGATCGCCGGGCTCGCGGCGCTCTGCGTCGCCGAGCTGGTTTCGGCGGCCGTACGGCCCGAAGCGGGTCCTGTCACCGCGGTGGGCGGCGCGGTCATCGACCGCACACCGGCACCGGTGAAGGACTTCGCCGTCCGGAATTTCGGGAACGACGACAAGCTGGTGCTGCAACTGGGCATCCTGGCCCTCCTGGCGCTCTTCGCCATGGCGGTCGGCGTGGCCTCGCTGCGATACCGGAAGGTCGGCTCGGCGGCGGTCCTGGTCTTCGGCGCGATCGGCGCACTGGCGGCGGTGGAGCGGCCCGACGGCCGTGTCTCCGACGCCCTGCCCTCGATCGTGGGCGGTCTGGTTGCCTGCGGAGTGATGTATCTGCTGGCCGGCAGGCTCGCCTCCCGTCCGTCCCCCCATGGGGATCGGGGGACGGACGGGGCCGTCACACGAACGGCGGAGACCGGCGGACCCGCGGAAAGCACCGATGGCGGCACCGGCACCGCCCCCGGCACCCACCCCGGCTCCTTCGACCGGCGCGGATTCGTCATCGCCGCGACGGCCGCCGCGGCGGTATCGGCCGGAGCGGGCGTCCTCGGCCGACGACTCAACGCGTCAGGGGCGGCCGAGGCCGCGGCCTCACGCAGGACCGTCGTCCTGCCCGCCCCGTCCTCAGCGGCCCCGCCGATACCGGCGGGAGCGGATCTGGGGATCCGCGGCCTGAGTTCGTTCACCACGTCCAACAAGGACTTCTACCGGGTGGACACCGCCCTGGTCGTGCCCCGTGTGGACGCCGAGAGCTGGCGTCTGCGCATCCACGGCAAGGGCGTCCCCCGGCCACTCACCCTCAGCTTCCAGGATCTTCTCCAACGGAAGCTGATCGAACGGGACATCACGCTGACCTGTGTCTCCAATGAGGTCGGCGGCCCGTACGTCGGCAACGCCCGCTGGATCGGTGTCCCCCTGGCCGACCTGCTGGCCGAGGCCGGCGTGAAGCCCCCCTCGAAGGGTGGCCCCGCCGACCAGTTGGTGTCCCGCTCCGTGGACGGCATGACCATCGGCACCCCGGTCGACGCGGTCATGGACGGCCGCGACGCGATGCTCGCGGTCGGCATGAACGGCGAACCCCTGCCGTTCAACCACGGCTTCCCGGTCCGCATGGTCGTCCCCGGCCTGTACGGATACGTGTCGGCGTGCAAGTGGCTGGAAGACCTCGAACTGACCACGTTCGCCGACTACGACGCGTACTGGGTCAAGCGGACCTGGTCCCGTCAGGCTCCGATCAAGACCCAGTCGCGGATCGACACGCCGCGCCCCTTCGCCTCGCCGAAAGCGGGCAAGGTGCCCGTCGCCGGAGTGGCGTGGGCGCAGCACCGCGGTATCGAGCGGGTCGAGGTGCGCGTGGACGGCGGTGCGTGGAACCGCGCCGAGCTGGCCGCCGAGGACAGCGAGGACACCTGGCGGCAGTGGCTGTGGGAGTGGCCCGCCACGTCCGGCAGCCACACCCTGGAGGTCCGCGCGACGGACCGGGACGGCAACACCCAGACGGACAAGCGCGTGGGGACCGTGCCCAACGGCGCGACCGGCTGGCACTCGGTGGTGGTCGCCGTCGACTGAGCCAGCCCCACCACGTACCGAAGCACCCATTGACCCACGGCCCATCGGCCAATGACACCCCCTGTATCAACAGCACCACCTTTCAAGGAGATTGCTATGAAGATCACCCGTTTCCAGCGTGCCGCCGTCACCGTTGTCGCCGCTGTCGCCCTTCCGCTGGCGCTCACCTCCTGTTCCAGCGACGACAAGGACACCAAGTCGGATTCCTCGTCCGCCGCCGAGGAGACGGCGGCGGCCCCGGAGGACACGGCCGACGACGCCGCGGGCGACACCGCCGACGCGCCGTTCGGCCCGGCCTGCGCCTCGGTGCCGAAGACCGGCCCCGGCAGCTTCGAGGGCATGGGCCAGGCGCCGGTCGCGACCGCCGCGTCCAACAACCCGGAGCTGTCCACCCTGGTCACCGCGGTGAAGAAGGCCGGCCTGGTCGACACCCTCAACACCGCGGAGAACATCACGGTGTTCGCGCCCACCAACGACGCCTTCGCCAAGATCCCGAAGGCCGACCTGGACGCGGTCCTCGCGGACAAGGCCATGCTCACCAAGATCCTCACCTACCACGTCGTGGGCGAGAAGCTGGCCAAGAAGCAGCTGGAGAGCGGCACGTACGACACCCTCCAGAAGAGCACGCTGACCACGGCGGGCTCGGGCGACGCGTACAAGGTGAACGACTCCGCCGCCGTCGTCTGCGGTGACGTCCCGACGGCCAACGCCACGGTGCACATCATCGACACGGTGCTGATGCCGAAGTAGTCCCGCACCCACGGGGGTCGTCCGGTCTCCTTATCCTGACCGGATGACTCCTGTGGATCGGCCGACCCCTTCGGGCGGAACGGCACGAACGAATCGGGTGCTCGGAGCGGTCGTCGGCTCAGCTGTCGGCGACGCGCTCGGGGCACCTTTCGAGTTCGGCCCCGCCGGTGTCTTCACCGCCCGCTTCCCGGACGGCGTGGGCGAGATGTGCGGAGGCGGCGGCTGGGATCCGGGCGAGGCCACCGACGACACACAGATGGCGGTGCTGATCGGCGAGTCGCTGCTGGAACGCGGCGGCCTCGAACTGCCCGACGTCTTCGAGCGGTTCCGGCGCTGGGCCGCGGCCGACCCCAAGGACATCGGGCTCCAGACGGAACAGGTCCTGCTCAGCGGCGATCCCTGGGATCTCGCGGCGCCCATCCACTTCCAGCGCTCCGGACGGGCCGCCGGCAACGGCTCGTTGATGCGCGCGGCCACCCCCGCCGTGCACTTCGCCGCCGCGGGCCGCGACGCCACCATGGCGGCCGCCCGCCGGATCGCGGCGCTCACCCACGGCGACGCGGCGGCCTGGGAGGGCACGGCCGTGCTGCACGAGCTGATCCGCGTGGGGCTGGACGGCGGTGATCCGGTGGCCGCCGTGCCCGGGGCGCTCCGTGACGTACGCGAGGACCACCGTCCGCGCTGGGCCACCGTGCTCGACCCCGGCTGGCACCCCGACGACGCGACGGAGTTCAACGGCGCGGTGTGGCCGTGTCTGGGCTCGGCGCTCTGGGCGCTGCGCACGACCGGCTCGTTCGAAACCTCCCTGGCGGCGGCGATCGATCTGGGCGGTGACACGGACACGGTCGCGGCGGTCACCGGCGCGCTCGCGGGCGCCGTGTACGGCTTCGCCGCGATTCCCCACCGCTGGACGGACCCGCTCCATGTACCCCTGCCCGGCTACGGCGACCGCGTGCTGCGTACGCCGGAACTGGTCCGGCTCGCCGGGCGGTTGGCGGCCTGACGCCCGTGGTGACCGCATGACGGAGGGCCCGGACAGCGGATGTCCGGGCCCTTCGTCGGCACGAAGGTGCGCGAGTCGGTGTCAGCAGGTGCGACCGACGTACCACGCGTCGCTGACCTTGCTCTTCGAGCCGAGCCAGGTGACGCCGGGGCCCACACACTGTTCGTAGTTCCAGCCCGACACCTCGACCTCGATGACGATGCGCGAGCCGTCGTTCGTGCAGTGGTTGTAGTACGAGTCGCTGGACGACGAGTAGTAGCCACAGGGTGTCGCGGCGGCCGACGGGGCGGCGGTGGCCGCGGTGGACATGCCCAGGACCATGGCGACAGCGCCGACGAGGGCGGGGAGGGACTGACGAACGCGCATGCGGCTACTCCTTGTTGAGGGCGTGAGACCCGGGCACCGATATCGGTGCACACGGAGAGCATCCCATCAACTACCTTGAGTAGCCGTCCAATTCACCCGCACGCGTCCGTCAGGTCACTGAACTGGACGACTCCCCGGGCTGCTCGCTCCCCGCCGTCACCCCACCGAGGTGTACGCCACCACCCCGCGCAGCACTCCGTCGACCGCCTTGCGGGCGTTCTTCGCGACCGTGCTGTTCTCGCGGGGGGCCGCCGCGGCGATCTGCCCGAGGACGTCGATCACCTGCTTGCACCAGCGGACGAAGTCACCCGCCGGCATCTCGGCGTCCCGCAGCACCTCGTCGAGCCCCTTGCCCGACGCCCACATGTGCACGGCCCAGGCGAAGCCGAGGTCGGGCTCGCGCTGGCCGACACCCTCCGCCTGGTTGATCTTGAAGTCCTCCTCCAGGGCGTCGAGGCGGCCCCAGATGCGGACCATCTCGCCGAGGGCGGCCTTCGAGGCGCCACTCGGGAGCCGGGGCGCCACCGCGTCGTCGGACTGGCGTGCCTCGAAGACCAACGCCGAGGCGCACGCGGCCAGTTCCGCCGGAGAGAGCCCTTCCCACACGCCTTCGCGCAGGCACTCGCTGGCGAGGAGGTCCAGCTCGCCGTAGAGCCGGGCGAGCCGCTTGCCGTTGCCCGTGACCTCGTCGCCGCGCAGATAGTCCATCTCCGTCAGGAGGGCGACGATACGGTCGAAGGTGCGGGCGATGGTGTTCGTGCGGCCCTCGATCCGCCGCTCCAGCTGCCGGGTGTCCCGCTGCAGCCGGTGGTAGCGCTCGGCCCAGCGCGCGTGGTCCTCGCGCTCGTCGCAGCCGTGGCACGGATGCGCGCGCAACTCCCCACGCAGCCGGGCGATCTCACGGTCGTCGGCGGCCGGCGCGCGCCCCTTGCGGTGCCGCTCCGGCACCACATGCCCGGCCTTCGTACGCAGCGCGGACGCCAGGTCGCGGCGCGACTGCGGCGAGCGCTGGTTGAAGCTCTTGGGGATCCGCATCCGGTCCAGCGCCTCGACCGGCACCGGGAAGTCCATCGACGCGAGCCGCTTGACCTGCCGCTCGGCGGTCAGGACCAGCGGCCTGGGGCCGTCGTGGTACTCCACGCCCCGGTGCCCGTTGGCCCGCCCGGCGGGCAGTCCGGGGTCGAGCACCAGCGCGAGGCCGGCGAACTTGCCGGTCGGGACATGGATGACATCGCCGGGCTTGAGCTTCTCCAGCGAGGAGGCGGCGGCGGCCCGCCGCTGCACGGCACCCTGCTTGGCCAGCTCCGTCTCGCGGTCCTTGAGGTCGCGGCGCAGCCGCGCGTACTCCTCGAAGTCCCCCAAGTGGCAGGTCATGCCCGCCCGGTAGCCGTCCATCCCCTCTTCGTTCTTCTGGACCTGGCGGGAGATCCCGACGACCGACTTGTCCGCCTGGAACTGCGCGAACGAGGTCTCCAGCAGCTCGCGCGAGCGGTGCCGGCCGAACTGCTGCACCAGATTGACCGCCATGTTGTACGACGGCCGGAAGCTGGAGCGCAGCGGGTAGGTGCGCGTGCCCGCGAGACCGGCGAGCGCGCCCGGGTCCATGCCGCGCTGCCACAGGACCACCGCGTGGCCCTCGACGTCGATGCCGCGCCGGCCGGCCCGGCCGGTCAGCTGGGTGTACTCACCGGGCGTGATGTCGGCGTGCTGCTCGCCGTTCCACTTGACGAGCTTCTCCAGGACGACGGACCTGGCGGGCATGTTGATGCCGAGCGCCAGGGTCTCCGTGGCGAACACGGCCTTGACCAGACCCCGTACGAACAGCTCCTCGACGACTTCCTTGAAGGTCGGCAGCATGCCGGCGTGGTGGGCGGCGATACCGCGCTCCAGGCCCTCCAGCCACTCGTAGTACCCCAGGACATGCAGATCCTCGGTGGGGATGGACGCGGTGCGCGCCTCCACGATCTCGCGGACCCGTGCGCGCCTGTTGTCGTCGTTGAGCCGCAGCCCGGCGTGCATGCACTGCTGTACGGCCGCCTCGCAGCCGGCCCGGCTGAAGATGAAGGTGATGGCGGGCAGCAGGTCTTCGGCGTCGAGCCGCTCGATGACCTCGGGCCTGCCGGGCGTCCAGATCCGGCCGCGCTGTCTGCGCTCGCGCTCCCGGTCCGCCTCGCGGACCATCTTGCCGCGCCGGCGGTCACGCGGGTTGTACGTCTTCTGATTCTCCGTCCGGGCCAGCCGGGAGAGGTCGGGGTTGACCTCGCGGCGGGCTCCACCGCGGCCTCCGTGGTCGGTGCTCTCCTCGAAGAGGTCGTACATCCGGCGGCCCGCGAAGACGTGCTGCCACAGCGGCACGGGGCGGTGCTCGGAGACGATGACCTCGGTGCTGCCACGGACGGTGTCCAGCCAGTCACCGAACTCCTCGGCGTTGGAGACCGTCGCCGACAGGGACACCAGGGTCACGGACTCGGGGAGGTGGATGATCACCTCTTCCCAGACGGCGCCGCGGAAACGGTCGGAGAGGTAGTGCACCTCGTCCATCACGACATAGCCGAGGCCGGTCAGCGACTGCGAGCCCGCGTAGAGCATGTTGCGCAGGACCTCGGTGGTCATGACGACCACCGGCGCGTCGGAATTGACGCTGTTGTCGCCGGTCAGCAGCCCGACCTTGTCGGCGCCGTAGCGTTTCGCCAGGTCCGCGTACTTCTGGTTGGACAGTGCCTTGATGGGCGTGGTGTAGAAGCATTTACGGCCCTCGGCGAGCGCCAGGTGGACGGCGAACTCACCGACGATCGTCTTGCCCGATCCGGTGGGCGCGGCGACCAGGACGCCCTTGCCCGACTCCAGGGCCTGGCAGGCCTCGATCTGGAAGGGATCGAGGCCGAAGTCGTACATCTCGCGGAACGGCGCGAGTGCGGTGGCCTGCTCGGCTGCGCGGATCCGAGCTGCGGTGTAACGCTCGGCCGGTGTGAGGTCCTCTGTCATCTTGCTCACGAGCCTACCCGCCACCTCCGACAGTCAGCGGATCTTTATGGGCGGGCTGCCGACGCCCGTCAGCGACCGGGGGCGAGGACCCGTACGGCCCCGGCGACGCACCGCGCGGTCAGGGGCAGCGGGCCGAGCGGTTCCCCGTCGGCGTAGCCGGTGAGACCGGGGGCGGCGAGGGTGATCTTCGTGGTGCGGTGGACGGTGACCTCGGGGTGGCTCAGGTGCGTGCCCCGGTAGACGCGTGGAAAGACCTTCAGCAGCGTGGCGCGGCCGCAGTCGCCGACGACGGTCACGTCGAAGAGTCCGTCGTCCATGGCGGCGTCCGCGCAGATCCGCATGCCGCCTCCGTAGGAGGGGCCGTTGCCGACGGCGATCAGGGTCGCCTCGATCTCCCGTTCGATGCCGTCGTCGAGGGTCATGCGGTAGGAGACGGGCTTGAAGGCGGCCAGTTCGGCCACCATCGCCAGGTCGTACTTGAGGCGGCCGTTCGGCCAACGCATGCGGTTGCCGCGGTCGTTGACGCGTGAGTCGAAACCGGAGGCGAGGACGGTCCCGAACCACCGGCCCGCGACCCGCCCCAGGTCCAGCTCCCGGATTCCGCCGTGCTTGAGGGCGTCGGCCGCGATCCGGCCGGCCGCCGCGGGGTCGCGGACCGGCAGGCCCAGTGCCCGGCCGAAGTCGTTGCCGGTGCCGACCGCGACGACGCCGAGCGGGGTGTCCGTACCGGCGACGGCCTGGAGTGCGAGGGAGACCAGACCGTCCCCGCCGACGGCGATCAGCGCGCCGGTCCCCGCCGCGACGGCCTCGCGTGCGCGCCGCAGCGCGTCGGCGGCGTCGGAGCCGAGCACCGTACGGACGGAGTACCCCGCGTCCCTGAGCGCGCGGGCGGCCGGCTGCGCGGCACGCGCGCCCCTGCCGCGCCCGGCGGCGGGATTGACGAACAGGCTGATCTCACTGGTCACGGGGTCGGCTCGCCCGGTCAGGTGACGTCGTCGTAGCCGTTCACACGGGCCGTACGGTTGCTGTCCGCCTGCTCGGGCAGTGCTGCCACCGACGCGACCGGTTCGACGCTGCCGACGCTCTCCGGGGTGTGGTCCAGATCGGACGCCTCGTCGTCGTCCAGCTCGGCGTCGGGGTTGCCCCGGCGCCTGCGCCGGTCGTTCAGCAGGGAGAAGGCGACCGCGCAGAAGTAGAGGACGACGATCGGTCCGGCCAGTGCGAGCATGCCCACGGGGTCGGTCGTCGGGGTGATCACCGCGCCGAAGACGAAGACTCCCATGACGACGCCGCGCCACCATCCGACCATCCGGCGGCCGGTGACGATTCCGGTCATGTTCAGCATGACCAGCACGAGGGGCAGCTCGAAGGCGAGTCCGAAGACCAGCACCATACGGGTGGTGAAGTCGAGGACCTCGTCGAGGGAGACGAGGTTGCCGGAGCCCTCGGGCGTCAGGCTGATGAGCACCTTCACGCTGATCGGCAGAATGATGTAGGCGAGGTACGCGCCGGCCGTGAAGAGCGGCACCGCGCTCGCCACGAACGCGTACGTGTACTTCTTCTCGCTCTTGTGCAGGCCGGGAGCGACGAACGCCCACAGCTGGTAGAGCCAGACGGGGCTGGCCACGACGACGCCGGCGGTGAGGCTGACCCGGATCGTGGTGGTGAACGGCGAGGTGAGGGTGTTGAAGACGACGGTGGCGCAGTTGCCGCCGTCGCTGATCTCGCCTTCCTTGCACTTGGGCACGGACTCGGTGAGGAAGGACATGATCTGCTCGCTGTAGAACACGGCCACGATCGTCACCACGACGATCGCGAGCAGCCCTTTCGACAGCCGGTTGCGCAGTTCACGAAGATGCTCCACGAGCGGCATACGCCCCTCGGGATCCTTCTCTTCTGTGCGGGCAGACTTGGGCAACCCACGTCCTCATCTCGTGCGGCAGGCCGTCACCGTGCCCGGTGCGTGCATCGGCCCAGGGGGTCGGATCAGCGCTTGGTCGAGTCGGTCGGCTCCGCGACGGGCCGCGAGCTGGTGACATCGCCGGGCGCCGCCTGGATGGTCCGGGGGGCGGGCTGGTCCGCGTCGGCGGAAGCGGTCGGCGGGTCCGTCGGAACCGTGCCGCTCTTGTTCTCGTCGGACTTCATCGCCTTGGCCTCGCTCTTGAGGATGCGCGCCGACTTGCCGAGTGAACGGGCCATGTCGGGAAGCTTCTTGGCGCCGAAGAGCAGGATGATGACGACGAGAATAAGAATGATCTCGGTGGGGCCGAGCCTACCCATAGCATTACCTTCTTCACCGAGGCGACAGAGTCTGGGACGACAGCCGGACAGATGTCCGACGATCGCGCTGGCAGCGATCGTAACCCGCAGGGGTAAACGCAGGGCAATGCCTGTGCGTACTCCCTACGACGGCCCCCGCCTCCAGTCCGAGACCGCTTCGTCACCCTACCGCCCGAACTGGTGATGGAGGGAGGGTGCATCCATTTATCGGATGGCATCGCCGGTCTTCGCGAGACGGGTGGCCGCCAGCTCCAGTTCCTCCGCCGCCCGATTGATCCGCCGCGTGGTGGAGGCGACCTGGTGACCGAGGCGCTGGGCCTCGACGAAGACGCGGATCGCGAGGACGCCGAGAACGGCGATCCCGCAGAACCCCAGGGCGATGGCGAGCATGGGCCAGAACATACGAGGAGCCTTCTCTCCTAGGGGGTCGAATGCAGGCGCAGCGTCCGCACGCCGCCGCCGGTGAGCAGTTCGACGATGCGTTCACCGGCGGGCTTGCGCACCGCCGTCTCGCACTCGGGGCAGGTGAACGAGTAGAACGTCGTACGGCGGCTGGCGCCGATCGCGAGCCGCAGCGCCCCGGCCGAGAGCTCGAAGCGGGCCCGGCACTCGGGGCAGGCGGCCTGGAAGAGGATCGGCACCATGGACGCCGACGTCGAGAAACCGACCATCATGGACATATCCCCCAAATCTCTTAGTTCTGGTGGTGCGAGTCGTCGGAGTCGTACGCCGCCAGCGCCTCGCGGGCCGCCCGCCGCGCGCTCTCCGCCAGATCCTGCGGGGACGCGATACGCCCGTCCCCGCCCAGCCGCAGCGCGAGCCGCCGCAACGAGGCGGGCGCCGGCGTACGCAGCGTGATCCGCAGCCCGCCGTCGGGCAGCTCCTCCGCGCTGTCGTGCGGGTAGTACTCCGCGACCCAGCGCCCGCCGGGACCGACATCGACCACCACCTCGGGATCGTCGGCCGACGGCTGCACCAGCCCCTCCGAGAGGTCGCGCAGCTCCAGCTCCGGCGGCGCGGCCGGCTCGTCGAGCAGCTTGATCTCCGCGACCCGGTCGAGCCGGAACGTACGCCGTGCCTCGGAGAGCCGGCACCACGCCTCCATGTACGTATGACCCACCGCGAACAGCCTGATCGGGTCGACCTCGCGCTCCGTCAGCTCGTCCCGCGCCGGGGAGTAGTAACGCAGCCAGAGCCGCCGCCGCTCCGAGATGGCCCGGTCCACGTCGGCGAAGACACCGCCCTCGGACTCGAAGGTGACAGAGAGCCGGGAGCTGGCACCCGCCGCCTCCCCGGCGGCGGCCTCCAGCTTCGCGGTCGCGCGCAGCAGCGCCTGCCGGTCGCTCTCCCGCAGCCCCGGCAGGGTGGCGACGGCGCGGGCGGCCACCAGCAGCGCGGTGGCCTCGTCAGCGGCCAGCCGCAGCGGCTCGGCGACATCGTCCGGGTTGTGCCACCAGATACGGTCCCCGTCGGTGTCGATGTCGAGGAGGTCACCGCCCCGGAAACTCGTCCCGCACATGGGCAGCACATCGAGGTCGGAGATCAACTCGTCCTCGGTGATACCGAAGGCGCGGGCGACATCCTGGACGTGCGCGCCGGGGCGCTCCCGCAGATACGTCACCAGCGAGAGCATCCGGCGGGTCTGGTCGATGGCGTTGGCTGCCATGGTGTGTACGAGTTCCCCTCAGGCCTTGGCCACGGCGCGCAGCCGGTCCACGACGTCTGCCCGCAGATCCGCGGGCTCCAGCACGACCACGTCGGGGCCGAACTCCACCAGCCAGGCGTCCAGGCCATGGCCGTACGGGATCTCCAACTCGTCCCAGCCGTCACCCAGTTCCCGCGACGACACCGCCCTGGCGCGCAGCGGATACCCGCTCTCGGAACGGAGCCGGATCAGGGCCGAGCGCGTCGCCGTCTCCCCGGCCCAGCTCTCGACCGTCTCGCGCACCGTGACCACGTCGGGCACCGGCGCGGTGAACTCCCCCGTCCTGGAACGGACCCGTCCACTGATCCGGGAGAGCCGGAAGACCCGCTCGGCCCGGCGCTCCCGGTCCCAGCCGGCCAGATACCAGTGGCCGCGCCAGCACTCCAGCGTCCACGGCTCCACCTGACGCTGCTCGGGCTTGGCGGCGTTGGCCTTGCGATAGTCGAAGACGACGGTCCTGCGGTCACGGCAGGCGAGCATCAGCGGCTCGAACGCGGCCTCGTGGACCGGGATGCGCGGCTCCAGTGCGCTGTGGTGCGCCTCGTAGGAGTCCTCCGCCTCGGGCATGCCCGCGGCCCGCAGCTTCTGGAGCGCCCCGCTGGCGGCGCCCGCGAGACGCGCCTGCTGCCAGACCTTGGCGGCGAGCCCCAGCGCGGCGGCCTCCTCCGCGTCCAGGGTGATGGCGGGAAGCCGGTTGCTGTCGCGGCGGGCCAGATAGCCGGTCTCGCCGTCCAGATTCTCCACCGTCTCGATGACCAGGCCGAGTTCGCGCAGATCGTCCTTGTCGCGCTCGAACATCCGGTTGAAGGAGTCGTCGGAGCCGGCTTCCAGATACGCCTCGATGGACTCGCGCAACTCGCGCTTGCTGAGCGGGCGCCGGGTGCCGAGCAGGCACAGCGCGAGATTCATCAACCGCTCGGCCTTGGCAATGGCCATCGACGCCCTACACCTCATCTGATAGTGCCGCATCCGCGCGTCGACCGTACCGCCCGGGGGTCCCCCGGTAAAAGCCGAGGGCCCATGCCGGACAGCATGGGCCCTCGGTCTGTCCGTAAGTGACCGGACGGGGTCGTCGATCGCCCGACGACGCCGATCACACGGAGACGTCGATCAGACAGCGACCAGATCGCAGACGAAGATCAGCGTCTCGCCGGGCGCGATGGCGCCGCCACCCGCGCCACGCTCGCCGTAGGCGAGGTGCGAGGGAATGGTCAGCTGACGACGGCCGCCGACCTTCATGCCCTGGACGCCCTGGTCCCAGCCGGAGATGACCTTCCCCTGACCGAGCTGGAACTGGAGCGGCGTACCGCGGTTCCAGGAGGCGTCGAATTCCTCACCGGTGGAGAAGGCCACACCCACGTAGTGGACGGAGACGGTGTCGCCCGCCTTGGCCACGGCACCCTCGCCCTCCCAGATGTCCTTGATCTCCAGGTCGGCCGGCGGCTCGCCACCCGGGAAGTCGATCTCGGGCTTCTCGATGCTCACTGAACTGCTCCTCTAAATGATGAACGGGGCAACCGGGACAGTGTTACACCTTCGCCAGGATGTCCACGGCGAACACCAGAGTGGAGTTCTTGGGAATGCCCTGCTGCTCCTTGTCACCGAACGCGTCGGCCGGCGGGATGACGACCAGCACGCGGCTGCCGACCTTCTTGCCCACGACGCCGTCCTTCAGACCCTTGAGGGTGAGCTGCGGCAGCGGGAACGTGACGGTCTTGCCGTTCTTGTACGTGCTGTCGAAGGTCTTGGCGTCCGTCCACAGCAGCGCTTCGTAGTTCAGCACGACCGAGTCGGTGGCCTTGACGACCTCGCCCTTGCTCTCCAGCACGTAGTTGGAGACGAGCTTCTTCGGCGGGTCCGTCTTCGGGACCGTGACCGTGGGCGCCTTGCCGTCGGTGTTGACCCCGACCTTGGGCAGGTCGACGTTGTCCTGCGCGACCTCGGTGCCCTTGGCGGTGGTCGGGACCTGGGTCGCCTTCAGGATGTCGACGACGAAGACAAGGGTGGCGTTGGGCTTGATGTCCTCGCCCTGGCCCTGCGCGCCGTAACCGAGGTCCGGCGGGATGACCAGCTCGACACGGCTGCCGACCTTCTGGCCCTCCAGGCCCTTGTCCCAGCCCTGGATGACCATGCCGGCGCCGAGCGTCAGGTCGAAGGGGGCCTTGCGGTCGAAACTGTTATCGAAGGGCTTGGTCGAGTCCCACGACTGGCCCAGGTAGTTGACCTGGATCGCGTCGCCCTTCTTGAGCTTCGCGCCGTCACCCTCACTGATGACGTCGGTCTGCAGCTCCTTCGGCGGAGTTCCCTCACCCTTCCCGAGGGTCGGCTTCTCACCGAACTTGGCACCCGCTGTGATCTCGGGAAAACCGTTCTTGGACGAGGTGGAGTCGGAGCCTCCGTCGTCACCGCACGCCGCCAGCGACAGCAGCAGTAGGGGGATGACGACGAGGCCGGCAAGTCGGCGCACGAATTCCTCAGATCTCAGACGGAAGGTTTGGGTCCTCGACACTCTAGGGCGTGGCAAGGGCCCCGCACGAGGAACGTACGGGGCCCGAGTCGCGTTCCGGAACGGCGGATGCCGCCCTTCGACGATCACATACCGGCGATCAGCTTTTCGACCCGGTCGTCCACGGAACGGAACGGGTCCTTGCACAGCACGGTGCGCTGCGCCTGATCGTTGAGCTTGAGATGGACCCAGTCGACGGTGAAGTCCCGCCGCTGCTCCTGGGCCCGGCGGATGAAGTCGCCGCGCAGCCGTGCCCTGGTGGTCTGCGGGGGCACCGACTTGCCCTCGAAGATCTTCATGTCGTTGCAGATCCGGGCCGCCTGGCCGCGCTTCTCCAGCAGGTAGTAGAGCCCGCGGCGGCGGTGGATGTCGTGGTAGGCGAGGTCTATCTGGGCGACCCGGGGGTGGGACATGGTCATGTTGTGCTTGGCCCGGTAGCGCTCGATCAGCTTGTACTTCATGACCCAGTCGATCTCGGTGCCGATCCGGTCCAGGTCCTCGGCCTCGATGGCGTCGAGCGTACGGCCCCAGAGCTCCAGGACCTGCTCCACGGTGCCGGTGCGGATGCCCCGGCGGTCGACGAAGTCCACGGCCTTCTCGTAGTACTCCCGCTGGACCTCGATGGCGGACGCCTCGCGCCCGTTGGCCAGGCGCACCTTGCGCTGACCGGTGATGTCGTGGCTGACCTCGCGGATCGCCCGGATCGGGTTCTCCAGGGTGAGGTCGCGCATGACCGTGCCCGCCTCGATCATGCGCAGCACGAGATCCGTGGCGCCGACCTTGAGGAGCATGGTCGTCTCGGACATGTTCGAGTCGCCGACGATGACATGCAGCCGGCGGTAGCGCTCCGCGTCGGCGTGCGGTTCGTCACGGGTGTTGATGATGGGACGGGAACGGGTGGTGGCGGAGCTGACACCCTCCCAGATGTGCTCGGCACGCTGGCTGACGCAGTAGACGGCGCCACGCGGAGTCTGCAGCACCTTGCCGGCGCCGCAGAGCAGCTGCCGGGTGACGAGGAACGGGATGAGGATGTCCGCGAGCCGGGAGAATTCCCCGTGGCGTGCGACGAGATAATTCTCGTGGCAGCCGTAGGAGTTTCCCGCCGAATCGGTGTTGTTCTTGAACAGATAGACGTCGCCCGCGATTCCCTCCTCGTGCAGGCGGCGTTCGGCGTCGACGAGCAGGCCTTCGAGAATGCGCTCGCCCGCCTTGTCGTGCGTGACCAGTTCGGTCACGTTGTCGCATTCGGGTGTCGCGTATTCCGGATGCGATCCCACGTCGAGGTAGAGGCGGGCGCCGTTCCGCAGGAAGACGTTGCTGCTGCGGCCCCATGACACAACACGGCGGAAGAGGTAGCGCGCCACTTCGTCAGGTGACAGCCGGCGCTGTCCCCTGAAGGTGCACGTGACGCCGTACTCGTTCTCCAGCCCGAAAATGCGGCGGTCCATGTCTGAACATTACGCCTGATGGCCTGAGCTGAAACCGTGTTGGGCCGCACCGTTGCGATCATTTTCGTATCCGGCTTCCCCGGTGGGGCCGCCGGGGACCCCGTCGCCGGGAATCGTCAGGACCTTCCGGGTGGCCAGCAGAACCAGCAGCGCGGCGACACCGCCCGCCCCCGCGACGGCGAAGCTCGCCGATGTCCCGGCCAGTTCGACGGCCGGGCCGGCCACTCCCGTACCGAAGGCGGCGCCGACGCCGAAGGTGGTGACGAGCCAGGAGAACGCCTCCGTGACGGTGCCGCGCGGGGCGTGCCGGTCGACCACGATGAAGGCACAGGCCAGCGCGGGCGCCAGGAAGACCCCGGAGAGGGCGGCGAGCGCGGTCATGGCCACGACGCCGGGCGTGAGCATCAGGGGGAGATAGCCGACGGCGAGCAGGGCGGTGATCCACAGCAGCCTGCGCTCGGGGGTGCCGGTCCACTGCCGGGCTCCGTACGCGAGGCCGCCCACCAGAGCGCCGAGACCGAGCGCGGCCATCAGCCAGCCGTACACGGACTCGCGGCCCTGGTCGTCGGCGTACGCGACGCCGGCGACGGTGATGGAGCCGAGCGCCAGACCGATGAAGAGGAAGGCGGCGAGGAGCGCGAGGAGTCCGGGTGAGCGCAGGGCGCCGAGCCAGTGCGCCTCCCGGGGCGCCGAGCGCCAGGCGCGCGAGGGTTTGGAGAGCACCACACTGAGCGCGCCGAGGACTCCGATGACGTTGATGACCAGCAGGGCGGCGCCCGGGGACCGGAGCGCGACGAGGAGGGTGACGAACAGCGGGCCCGCCGTGAACATCACTTCCTGCGCCACGGCGTCCATGGCGTACGCCCGGTGCACCCGGTCCTCCCGGCCGAGCACGCTGGGCCACAGGGCCCGCAGGCCGCCTTCGAGAGGCGGGGTGAACAGGCCGGCGACGACCACCGCCGCGAAGGCGAGGGGCAGCGGGTCGATTCCGGTGACGGCGAGGAGGACCATGCCGAGGGCGGAGACGACGGCGGCGGGGAGCTGGACGCGCGGCTGGCCGACCAGGTCCACGGCGCGGCCGAGCAGCGGCTGGCCTATCGCGGTGGAGAGCCCGTAGACGGCCGCCAGGACGCCCGCGAGGGTGTAGCTGCCGCCCGCGTCCCGGGTGAACAGGACGATCGCGATGTGGCCGGTGGCGCTGGGCAGCCGCCCGACGAGCGTGCCGGCGAGCAGCCGTGCGGCGTGCGGCGCCCTGAGAATGTCCACATAGCCTGCGGCCATGACTCCCCTTCTCTCCCCCGGGTTCACCCGGCACAAGCAAGTTTTACGTATAACGTCCGGAGTCATACGTACCATGTGCGCAGCCCGCCGGTCCACCGACTTCGGGCCACGACGCCAAGGCGCGGTCCGCCGCACCCCGCCGCTCCCGGCCGCCGCACGCGGAAGTCACCACGGAGGACGACACCCATGGCAGAGCCGCCCCGTACGGACCGGCCCGGTCCCGGAACGGCCGCGCGGCCCGCGAGGCCCACCAGCAGGGACGTGGCCCACGCGGCCGGGGTGTCACAGGCCACCGTGTCCCTCGTCCTCGGCGACAAGTGGCGGGGCCGGGTCTCCGAGCGCACGGCCGGGCTCGTCCGCGACACCGCGCGCGACCTGGGCTACCGGCCCAATCTCGCCGCCCGCAATCTGCGCCTCGGCCGGACCAGGACCGCGCTGCTGGTCGTGCCCGCGCTCACCCACGAGTTCTTCGCCCGCGTCTACACCGGCGCCGCGACCGTGGCCGCCGAGCACAGCTTCGGCGTGGTCCTCTACCCGTCACCGGAAGGCGTCGGGCCCGCCAAGGACCCGTTCGCCTCGGCGCGGGCGGCACTGGACGGAGTGATCGCCTCGTCCATCGCGGCCGAGGCGCTCGCCGCGATCCGCGGTACCGATCTGCCCCTGGTCATGCTCGACAGCGACCCCGACGGGTCCGGCGCCGCCGCGCACGTGAACCTCGACATCGCCGACGCCGTGCGACAGGTGACGGACCATCTGCTCGGTCTCGGCCACCGCAGGATCACCCACCTCGCCTCGGCCGTGAACTCCTGGACGTTCACCGTGCGGGCCGACACCCTGGCCGAAGCCGTACGCGGCGTGCCCGGGGCAGTCGTACGCACCGTGCCGTCCGCCCTGGAGGTGCACGCCGCGCGGGAAGCCGCCGAACGGGCACTCAGCGGCCCGGGGCGACGGCCCACGGCACTGATCTGCGACAGCGACGTACTGGCGGCGGGCGCCGTCAAGGCCGTACGGAAACTCGGACTGCGGGTGCCGGAGGACGTCTCCGTCACGGGCTTCGACGACCTGGCCCTCGCGACGGCCGTGGAGCCGGAACTGACCACCGTGCGGCTGCCCGCCGAACGGGTCGGCGAGCACGGGATGGCGGCGCTGCTGGCCATCCTCGACGGACGCGAGCCCGAGAACACCGTGCTGCCCGTCTCACTGGTGATCCGCGGCTCGACCGCTCCCCCGCCGGGCACCTGACGGCCCGGACGGACCGGTGCCCCGGACCGCACGGGCGGTTCGGGGCACCGTAGGGATCGCGCCACTCAGCTCTCGGCGTCGCCCGACTCCTCCGTGTCCGACGGAGCGTCCGTCGGCGTGGACGCCGCACCGTCCGCCTCCAGCAGACGGGCGAGCTGACGGCCCACGACACGCTTGAACTTGCGCTCCTGCGGCCGGGTACGGTCCAGGACCGCCACCTCCAGCCGCTCGGCGGGAATCTCCCGCTCACTGCCGTTCGTGTCCCGGGACAGGGCCTGCACCGCCAGCTTCAGCGCCTCGGCGAGCGACATCCCGTCACGGTGCTGCTGGTCCAGGAACGTGCTGATCTGCTCGGAGTTGCCACCGACGGCCACCGAACCGTGCTCGTCCACGATCGACCCGTCGTGCGGCAGCCGGTAGATCTGGTCCCCGTCGGCCGTCGGACCCACCTCGGCGACGACCAGCTCGACCTCGTACGGCTTCTCACCGGCGCTGGAGAAGATCGTGCCCAGGGTCTGCGCGTACACGTTGGCGAGCCCACGGGCCGTCACATCGTCACGGTCGTAGGTGTATCCGCGCAGATCCGCGTAGCGGACACCACCGATACGCAGATTCTCGTACTCGTTGTACTTACCGGCGGCGGCGAAGCCGATCCGGTCGTAGATCTCGCTGAACTTGTGCAGCGCGCGGGACGGGTTCTCACCGACGAAGACGATGCCGTCGGCGTACTGAAGCACAACCAGACTGCGACCGCGGGCGATGCCCTTGCGGGCGTACTCCGCCCGGTCGGCCATGGCCTGCTGGGGTGAGACATAGAACGGCGTCGACACCGGCTATCCGTCCCTTCCTGTCAGTGACATGTCTATTCAGCGGAGGCCGGACGTCAGAGCAGCTCGGCGCGCGGACCGTCGGGCTGTTCCAGCCGGCGCTCGATGATCGAGCGGGCGACCCGCGAGGACTCCTCGTCGGTGACCCTGCGGAAACCCTCGTCGCTCATGATGTTGACGATGGGGTAGATCTTGCGGGCCACGTCCGGACCGCCGGTCGCCGAGTCGTCGTCCGCCGCGTCGTAGAGCGCCTGGATGACCAGGGTGATGGCCTGTTCCTCCGTCAGTCCCTCACGGAAGAGCTTCTTCATCGCGCCCCGCGCGAAGAGCGAACCCGATCCGGTGGACGCGTAACCGTGCTCCTCCGAACGGCCGCCGGTGACGTCGTAGGAGAAGATGCGGCCCTTCCCGCGGTCGACGTCCCAGCCGGCGAACAGCGGGACGACGGCCAGGCCCTGCATGGCCATGGCGAGATTGCTGCGGATCATGGTGGAGAGCCGGTTGGCCTTGCCCTCGAAGGAGAGCTGTGCGCCTTCGACCTTCTCGAAGTGCTCCAGCTCCAGCTGGAAGAGCTTGACCATCTCCACGGCGAGACCCGCCGTGCCCGCGATACCCACGGCCGAGTACTCGTCGGCCGGGAAGACCTTCTCGATGTCGCGCTGCGCGATCATGTTGCCCATGGTGGCCCGCCGGTCACCGGCGAGGATGACCCCGCCCTCGAACGTCACGGCGACGATCGTCGTCCCGTGCGGCGCCTCGATCGCACCCTGGACGGGCGGCAGCACCCGGTTGCCGGGCAGGATCTCCGGCGAGTGGACGGACAGGAAGTCCATGAACGAGGCCGACCCGGGCGTCAGGAAGGCAGCCGGCAGACGCCCGGTGCTACGAGTGTTGGCTTCCACGCGTTTCCCTCCAGTATGCGATGGCACGGCGCAGGGTGTCGGGATCGTCCCCCAACTTGCCAATGGCCGAATTGCAGTTGAAGCACAGTACGCCTCGGACCCTACCCGTCTCATGGCAATGATCCACATGCGCGGCGGGGGCAGCCTTCCGACGTCGCCGGGTGCCGTTCCCACTCGGAATGGGGTTTCACTTCCTCGCACCGCGGACAGCGCTCGCGGCCCTGCGGTACGGGCACTTTCACCCGTACCGCGCGCCCTTTCGCCGCTTGGCGGCGACGACAGCGGTCCGCGGAACAGCTCTCGCGGTAAGCCTGGAGCCCGCCGCTCGGACTACTCGCCGCCCTTCTGCACAAATGAGCGAACGAAGTCCTCGGCATTCTCCTCGAGTACGTCATCGATCTCGTCCAGCACGGAGTCCACGTCGTCCGACAGTTTCTCCTGGCGTTCCTTGAGGTCCTCGGACTGCTGTACGTCCTCGGTCTGCTCCTCGACCTCCTCGGTGGAACGCGTTGCCTTCTGCTGCCCGCCGTCGGTGTCCTTGGCCGCCATAACCCTCACCCCGCTCGGTTCGCCCCGCTCGATGTGACCTTCAAGATCCGACCCTACAAGCAGGCTCGGACATCGGCCCCGCAGTTGGTGCAACGTCCGGGGGCCACTTCCATGATTCCCGGGCCGGGGCCATTTCAGCCGCCCGAGAGCACCCGGACCAGGTCTTCGGCCGTACGGCACCGGTCCAGGAGCGCTTTCACGTGGTTACGGGTGCCCCGGAGAGGTTCCATGGTCGGTACCCGCTGGAGCGAGTCCCGGCCCGGCAGGTCGAAGATGACCGAGTCCCAGGAGGCCGCGGCCACGTCGTCCGCGTACTGCTCCAGACAGCGGCCCCGGAAATAGGCGCGCGTGTCCTCCGGAGGCTTCGTCTCGGCCCGTTCGACGTCCGGTTCGTCCAGGAGCCTGCTCATCTTGCCGCGAGCCACCAGACGGTTGTACAGGCCCTTCTCGGGGCGCACGTCCGCGTACTGGAGATCGACCAGGTGCAGCCGTGCCGCGTCCCACTCCAGGCCGTCCCGGCGGCGGTAGCCCTCCAGGATCTCCTTCTTGGTGACCCAGTCGAGTTCCCCCGACAGGCTCATCGGATCGTTCTCCAGCCGGTTGAGCGTGTCCTCCCAACGGCCCAGCACGTCCCTGGTCTGCTCGTCGGCGTCGGCGCCGTACCGCTCCTCGACGTATTTGCGCGCCAGTTCGAAATACTCCATCTGGAGCTGCACAGCGGTGAGTGTCCGCCCGCTGCGGAGCGTGATCAGACGAGCCAGGGACGGGTCGTGCGACACCTGGTGGAGCGTGCGTACGGGCTGGTCCACGGCCAGGTCGACATTGATGAACCCGTCCTCGATCATGGACAGGACCAGGGATGTCGTCCCGAGCTTGAGATAGGTGGAGATCTCCGAGAGATTCGCGTCGCCGATGATCACATGGAGCCTGCGGTACTTCTCGGCGTCCGAGTGCGGCTCGTCCCTGGTGTTGATGATGGGCCGTTTGAGGGTGGTCTCCAGACCGACCTCGACCTCGAAGTAGTCGGCTCGCTGGCTGATCTGGAAGCCGTGCTCGTGGCCGTCCTGGCCGATGCCCACCCGGCCGGCGCCGGTGACGACCTGCCGTGAGACGAAGAACGGCGTCAGGTGCCGCACGATGTCCGAGAACGGGGTCTCCCGCTTCATCAGGTAGTTCTCGTGCGTGCCGTACGAGGCGCCCTTGTTGTCGGTGTTGTTCTTGTAGAGCAGGATCGGCTGGGCGCCGGGAAGCTGTCCGGCGCGCTCGGCGGCCTCGGCCATGATGCGCTCGCCGGCCTTGTCCCACAGGACGGCGTCACGCGGGTTGGTGATCTCAGGAGAGCTGTATTCCGGGTGCGCGTGGTCGACGTACAGCCGGGCGCCGTTGGTGAGGATCACATTGGCCAGCCCGATGTCCTCGTCGGTGAGCTGGCTGGACTCGGCGGCCTCCCGCGCGAGGTCGAAGCCTCGTGCGTCCCGCAGCGGGTTCTCCTCCTCGAAGTCCCAGCGGGCGCGGCGCGCCCGGTGCATCGCCGCCGCGTAGGCGTTGACGATCTGGGACGAGGTGAGCATGGCATTGGCGTTCGGTTGGCCGGGGACGGAGATCCCGTACTCCGTCTCGATGCCCATTACTCGCCGTACGGTCATGCGGCCCTCCTTGCCCGGCGGCGCTCCCCTTCGGGAACGGCGCTCAAGTACCGCTGTCTCTCCGGTGCGTGTGCGGTGCCCGTCCCCGCACTGCGCGACGCGGCGGTACACAGAGCCTAGAACGCCTCCGCACTGGTGGGGAGATCGTTTCCGTCATTGGCCTGGTGTCGTGATAGGTACGGGGAAAGCAACCGGCTGCGGATGCCCGTCCGGACATCCGCAGCCGGTCTGTGCCTTACAGGTACTGTCCGGTGTTCGCCACCGTGTCGATGGAGCGTCCGGTGTCCGCGCCTTGCTTTCCGGTCACCAGGGTGCGGATGAAGACGATCCGCTCGCCCTTCTTGCCGGAGATGCGGGCCCAGTCGTCCGGGTTGGTGGTGTTGGGCAGGTCCTCGTTCTCCTTGAACTCGTCCACGCAGGCCTGGAGGAGATGGGTGACGCGGAGTCCTCGCTGGTTCTCGTCGAGGAAGTCCTTGATCGCCATCTTCTTGGCCCGGTCGACGATGTTCTGGATCATCGCGCCGGAGTTGAAGTCCTTGAAGTACAGGACTTCCTTGTCGCCGTTGGCGTACGTGACCTCGAGGAAGCGGTTCTCCTCGGACTCGGTGTACATCCGCTCGACGACCGACTGGATCATGCCCTGGACCGTGGACTCGGGCGAGCCCTTGTGCTCGGACAGGTCGTCCTCGTGCAGGGGCAGCGAGGAGCGGAGGTACTTCGCGAAGATGTCCTTCGCCGCCTCCGCGTCCGGACGCTCGATCTTGATCTTCACGTCGAGCCGGCCGGGACGCAGGATCGCGGGGTCGATCATGTCCTCACGGTTGGAGGCGCCGATGACGATGACGTTCTCCAGGCCCTCGACACCGTCGATCTCGGCGAGCAGCTGGGGGACGATGGTGTTCTCCACGTCCGAGCTGACACCGGATCCGCGGGTGCGGAAGAGGGATTCCATCTCGTCGAAGAAGACGATGACGGGAGTGCCTTCGCTGGCCTTCTCACGGGCACGCTGGAAGACCAGGCGGATGTGCCGCTCGGTCTCGCCGACGTACTTGTTGAGGAGCTCGGGGCCCTTGATGTTGAGGAAGTAGCTCTTTCCCGCGGGCCGACCGCTGACTTCGGCGACCTTCTTGGCAAGGGAGTTGGCCACGGCCTTGGCGATGAGCGTCTTGCCGCAGCCGGGCGGACCGTAGAGCAGGATGCCCTTCGGGGGGCGCAGTTCGTGTTCCTTGAAGAGGTCCGGGTAGAGGTACGGAAGCTCGACCGCGTCCCGGATCATCTCGATCTGGCCGCCGAGGCCGCCGATCTTGGTGTAGTCGACGTCCGGCACCTCTTCGAGGACGAGTTCTTCGACCTCGCTCTTGGGAACCACTTCGTAGACGTAGCCGGAGCGCGGTTCGAGCAGAAGGGCGTCACCGGCGCGAATGGTGATGTCCAGGAGCGGCTCGGCGAGCCGCACCACCCGTTCCTCGTCGGTGTGCCCCACGACCAGGGCGCGCTCGCCGTCCTCGAGGATCTCCTTGAGGGTGACGATGTCCCCGGCCCGCTCGAACTCCATGGCCTCGACCACGTTGAGGGCCTCGTTGAGCATGACTTCCTGGCCGCGTCGGAGCTCTTCGAGCTCGACGCCGGGGCTGACGTTCACCCGGAGCTTGCGGCCCCCGGTGAAGATGTCCGCCGTGCCGTCCTCGTTCGCGTGCAGGAAGACGCCGAAGCCGGCCGGCGGCTGTGCGAGCCGGTCGACCTCTTCCTTGAGGGCCACGATCTGGTCGCGGGCCTCTCGCAGCGTATTGGCGAGCCGCTCGTTCTGCGCGGACACACCTGCCAGGTTCGTCTGCAGTTCGACGATCCGCTCTTCGAGAATCCTCGTATGACGCGGAGAGTCGGCGAGCTTACGTCGCAGGACGGCGATCTCCTGCTCGAGATAGGCAACCTGGCCGGCCGGGTCTTCAGACCCTCGTCCGGGCCGGATGCCGCGGTTGATGTCGTCGTCGTGGGCTGCCACGGTCCTCACCTCCTCCAAGGGGAGCTGGACGCTTCCTGACCCTACCTGGGTAGGTGGTGATTAAAACCCCTAGATCACAAAGACTGTCGGGGCGAGTCCGATCTTCACCCTTGCGCTCTCCCTCACGCCAGGGGAATACCCACCGTTCAACATCGGAAAGCGGCCGGTTGTATCGTCGAAGTGTTCAACACCCGTCAGGGCTGGCGTGACTTGCCCGAGATTGGCTCACCCCAAGCAGGAAACGGCAGGAGATATGACCGTGCAGCAGCAGGCTCCGACCGACGCAGTCACCGAGGGCGGCGAGCCGCTCGAGGTCTGGATCGACCAGGACCTCTGCACCGGCGACGGGATCTGCGCCCAGTACGCGCCCGACGTCTTCGAGCTCGACATCGACGGCCTCGCGTATGTGAAGAGTGCCGACGACGAACTTCTCCAGTCCCCCGGAGCGGCCACGCGCGTGCCGTTGCCGATTCTCAAGGATGTCGTCGACTCGGCGAAGGAATGCCCGGGTGACTGCATTCATGTGCGGCGCGTTTCGGACAGCGTCGAGGTGTACGGCCCCGACGCGGAATGAGCGTCCCGGCGGGTCGGTGACCCGGGGGTCACGCCGACGGCCTACCGGACAGCGGGGTCACGCGGTGTGAGCGGCTCAGACGCTCTGCGACTCGTCGCGGGCGCTCCGTACGAAGGCGCCGTTCTTCCATCGCCAGGTCAGGCTCTGCTCCTCGTCGGGGCAGCAGCCCGGCACATCCGGTCCGGAGTACCCGAGGAGCCTGGCGCGGACGAGGCCGTCGCGTATCTCCAGGTCGGCGACGCTCTGCCGGTCGGCCGGGTCCAGCAGGGTGGCGACGATGCGGGGTGCGCCGGCGTCCTTGGTCGCTGTGAGTACGTACACACCGTTCGGCGGGGTGCCGGAGCCGGCGTCGCAGCGGGCGGCGGCCACGGTCTCGGGGCGGCCGTCGCCGTCGAGGTCCCCGGCGGCTTCCTTGGTGACCAGCGCTTTCGCGCCACCGCATTCGAGTGGGAAGTCCACGGCGGCGGTGTCGGGCGCGGGCAGTGCTGCCGCGTTCGGGGCGGTGCGCGAGGCGGTTGAGGAGCCTGACTGGTTGGCCGTGGCGGCGTCGGGCTGGAGCAGACCGGCGGCGGCGACCACGGCGGCCATCGCGGTGGCCGTGGCGAGCCAGTGCACCGGGCGCGGGCGGGTGTGCGCGAGGTCCGGGACGTCGGAGATCTGCACGCGGTGTCTCCTGTGAAGGCAGTGCCGGTGGGGGTGGCGTGAATGGTGCCACACGTCACAGTGCGGCGGAACAGCGGGGTCCGTAAGGCCAACGTAAAGACACCGCCGCCGAGTTCGCGTCGGATGGACGTGAACTCGGCGGCGGCGCTGATGTGTTGTGGCCGCGGGCGCGATCCGGGCCCGTGGCCGGGAGGGTGACGCCGGCTCAGCTTCGGGAGCCGCTGCCGCTTCCCGGGCCGTCGTAGTCGTCGCCGTACGCGCCCTTGGAGGGGCGGCGGCGGCGCAGGGGCGGCTCGACACCGTCGGCGAGGCGGCGGGCGGTGATCAGGAAGCCCGTGTGGCCGATCATGCGGTGGTCGGGGCGTACGGCGAGTCCCTCGACGTGCCAGTTGCGGACCATCGACTCCCAGGCGGCGGGCTCGTTGAACGAGCCGTGCTCCCGGATCGTCTCGACCGTGCGGGCGAGCTGGGTGGTGGTGGCGACGTAGGCGCAGAGGATGCCGCCGGGTACGAGCGCCTTCGACACCGGGTCGACGCACTCCCACGGCGCGAGCATGTCGAGGACGACCCGGTCGACCTCGGTGTCGCTGAGGTTGTCCTGGAGGTCGCCGACGGTGAGCTGCCAGGCGGGGTGCGGGCCGCCGAAGTAGCGCTCCACGTTCTGCTGGGCGATGTCGGCGAAGTCCTGCCGGCGCTCGTAGGAGTGCAGCATGCCCTGATCGCCGATGGCGCGCAGCAGGAAGCTGCTGAGCGAGCCCGATCCCACTCCGGCTTCGACGATACGAGCGCCGGGGAAGATGTCGGCGAAGGCCAGGATCTGGCCCGCGTCCTTGGGGTAGACCACGGCGGCGCCGCGGGGCATGGACAGGACGTAGTCGGGGAGCAGGGGGCGCAGCGCGAGGTAGGCGACATTTCCCGTGGTGCGGACAACACTGCCCTCGGGAGCACCGATCAGCTCGTCGTGGGGGAAGGAACCCTTGTGGGTGTGGAAGTTCTTCCCGGCTTCGAGCGTGAAGGTGTAGTGGCGTCCCTTGGGGTCGGTGAGCTGGACCTGGTCCCCGACCTTGAAGGGGCCGCGACGTCGGGCGGCACCGGTCGGTTCGGACATGCGGTCAGACTACCTGCTCCGTTTGAGGCTCCCTCACCTGGCTTGAGCCCGCGTCATTTGGCGTCGGGCCTGGCCATGGCGGCGACGAAGGCCCGTTCGACGTCGGCGGTGGACAGGACTCCGTAGATCTCGCCGGTCTCCTCGACGACCAGGTACTCGGTGGCGGGGTTGGCCCTGAGGCGGTCGAGGAGGGCTTCTCCGGCGAGTTCGGCGGGGACCTTCATCCCGTCGGTGAGGTCGTGGGCGAGGCCGCTCACGGCGACCCAGGGGCGGCGGTGGGTGGGGACGCCGACGATGGCCGCCTCGCGGACCAGTGCGGTCGGTTCGCCCTGTCCGTCGACGACGACGAGTGCGCGGGCTCCGGCCTCGTTGGCGCGGCGCAGCGCCTCGGAGAGCGGCGTGGCCGATTCGACGGGGACGGCGCGCCGGGTGAGGGCGCGGGCCCGTAGATCGGGCAGGTGTTCGCGCAGCCGGGCCATCCGCAGGCTGTTGCCGGCGCCGGTCCAGATGATGGCGGCGAGGATGGCGGCGAGGAGCGCGTCGGTGACGGTCTCGACGCCGCCGATGTCCTTGGTGGAGTTGCCGAGGGCGCCGGTGTGGGTGAGCAGCGGCAGGCCGATGAGGACGGCGACCGCGAGCGCGCGGCCGACCCAGGCGGCGGCGACGGTGCCCGCCATGGGCTTGCCGGTGATCTTCCAGACGACGGCGCGCAGCATCCGGCCGCCGTCCAGTGGGAGGCCGGGCAGCAGGTTGAAGGCGGCGACGATGAGGTTGGAGATCATCAGTCCGGCGAGCAGGACTCCGGGGACGGTGCCGGGCTCGACGGCCGCCATCGTGAGGTAGAAGAAGCCCGCGAGGACGAGGGAGAGCAGGGGGCCGACGAACGCGAGCATGAACTCGCGGCCGGGGGTCTCCGACTCCTTCTCGATCTCGGAGACGCCGCCGAAGAACTGGAGCTGGATACGGCGCACCGGCAGTTTGTAGTGCAGGGCGACGACCGTGTGGGCCAGTTCGTGGACGAGTACGGAGGCGTAGAAGGCGACGGCGAAGAAGAGCGCGACGAGATAGCGGACTCCGCCGAGCTCGGGCAGTACGCGGTCGAGCTGGCCGCCGAAGACCCAGGTGATGAGTGCGGCCACCAGGAACCAGCTGGGGGCGACGTACACGGGCACGCCGAAGGGACGGCCCATCAGAATCCCGCCACCGGGGTCCTCGGGCCGCTTCCGCTTGCCGCCGGGGGGCGCGCCCTCAGGACCGGACCGCGGCCTCCCGCTCTCGCCGCTCTCGTCGTCCTTTTTCACGTCTTCCCTTCGTTGCGGCGCCGTCGCTCGCTCGATGATGCTGTGTGCGAGGGTCTTGCGTCGATGGTATTCCGCTCGCTGTCAGTGGCGGGCCGTAGGGTCTGCGTCATGAGTACGAGTCAGCAGCCCACTTCGCTGTCACCGTCGCGTGCGAGCGACTTCATGCAGTGCCCTCTGCTGTACCGGTTCCGGGTGATCGACAAGCTGCCGGAGAAGCCGAGCGAGGCGGCGACCCGCGGGACGCTGGTGCACGCGGTGCTGGAGAGGCTGTTCGACGACCCCGCTGTCGAGCGTACGGCGCCGCGGGCCAGGTCGATGGTTCCCGGGCAGTGGGACCGGCTGTTGGAGTCGAGGCCGGAGCTGGGTGAGTTGTTCGCCGGGGACGAGGGTGGCGAGCGGCTGACGCGCTGGCTGTCGGAGGCCGAGGGGCTGGTCGAGCGGTGGTTCTCGCTGGAGGATCCGACGCGGCTGGAGCCGGCGGAGCGTGAGCTGTTCGTGGAGACGGAGCTGGAGTCGGGGCTGCGGTTGCGCGGGGTGATCGACCGGGTGGACGTGGCGCCGTCGGGCGAGGTGCGGATCGTGGACTACAAGACGGGCAAGGCGCCGCGTCCGGAGTACGCGGAGGGCGCGCTGTTCCAGATGAAGTTCTACGCGCTGGTGATCTGGCGGCTGAAGCGGGTGGTGCCGCGCCGGCTCCAGCTGGTCTATCTGGGCAGCGGAGACGTCGTGACGTACGACCCGGTGGAGGCGGACCTGGAGCGGATCGAGCGCAAGCTGCTGGCGCTGTGGGACGCGATCAGGCAGGCGACGGAGACGGGCGACTGGCGGCCCCGGCCGACGAAGCTGTGCGGCTGGTGCGACCACCGGGCGGTGTGTCCGGAGTTCGGGGGCACGCCGCCGGTCTATCCGTTGACGGTGCCGCCGGCGCAGGGCGCCGAGCCGCTTCCCGCCGCGGAGGCGGTCGTCTCCGTGGAGCCCGCGCAGGGGGTTTAGCGACGGCGGCGCGGTGCCCGCCGCTGTCGGGGCCGGACGCGCAGGGCAGAATGGACCGGGATCTGTCCCAGCGAAGGAGTTCCCGTGGCGATCCGCGTCCTACTGGTCGATGACCAGCCACTGCTGCGTACCGGTTTCCGGATGATCCTGGAGGCCGAGCAGGACATCGCGGTCGTCGGCGAGGCCGGGGACGGCCTTCAGGCCATCGACCAGGTGCGGGCGCTCCAGCCCGATGTCGTGCTGATGGATGTCCGTATGCCGCGTATGGACGGGGTCGAGGCGACCCGCCAGATCACCGGTCCCGGCAGGGACGGTCCGGCGAAGGTGCTGGTGCTGACCACCTTCGATCTGGACGAGTACGTGGTGGAGGCGCTGCGCGCCGGGGCCAGCGGCTTTCTGCTCAAGGACGCGCCGGCGAACGAGCTCGTGCAGGCGATCCGGGTGGTGGCCGCCGGTGAGGCGATGCTGGCGCCGAGCATCACCCGCAGGCTCCTCGACAAGTACGCGGACCATCTGCCGTCCGGTGACGAGCAGGTGCCCGACACCTTGCACACGCTGACCGACCGCGAGGTCGAGGTGCTCAAGCTGGTGGCGCGCGGACTGTCCAACGCCGAGATCGCGGCGGACCTGTTCGTCAGCGAGACCACGGTGAAGACGCATGTGGGTCATGTGCTCACGAAGCTGAGCCTGCGCGACAGGGTGCAGGCGGCCGTGTACGCGTACGAGAGCGGTCTGGTGCGTCCCGGCGCCCAGTAGTAGGCGGAGAGCGCGTGTACGGCCTGTACGGGAGAGGTCCCCCGCATCGATGTGATGCGGGGGACCTCTCCCGTACAGGCCGTACACGCTGTCGGGCGGGTCAGACGGCGCTGCCGGTGCCCAGCTCCCAGAACAGCAGTTCACCCGAGGGGTTGAGCGCCCACTCCATACCGGAGATGTCGTCGGCGGCGGCCGCGTACTGCTTGCCCTGCCAGAGCGGCAGCAGCGGCACGTCCTCGGCGACGACGTCCTGTGTCTCCGTGAAGGCCTTGGCGGCGGCGCTGCGCTCGGCCTCGCTGCGTGACTCCGGGATCAACTCCTCGATGATCCTCTTGTTCGCGTACGGCGCGTTGAGGAAGTTGTCCTTGTCGAGGAACGGCGCGATGAAGCTGTCCGGGTCGGGGAAGTCGGGGAACCAGCCCATGCCGTAGACGGCGTATTCACCGCGCGTCTGGGCGGGCCGGAACTTCGCCCACTCGGTGCCCTTGGTGTCGACCTGGAAGAGCCCGCTGGAGTTGAGCTGCTTCTGGAGCGTCTCGAACTCCTTGGCCGTGGCCTCGCCGTAGTGGTCGGTGGTGTAGTTCAGGGTGAACTTCACCGGCGTCTCGACACCGGCGTCGTCGAGGAGTCTCTCCGCCTCGGCCCGGTCGGGCTCGCCGTACTTGTTGAAGAACGAGTTGGTGTGGGCGGTGACGGTCGCCGGGATGAGCGAGTAGAGCGGCTCGGCGGTGGAGCCGTACACCTCGGAGGCGATCTGGCCGCGGTCCACGAGGGAGGCGACGGCCTGGCGTACGGCCTTCTCCTTCACCACGGGCTCGTCGGTGGTGAAGCCGAGATAGCGGATCTCCAGACCCGGCATCTCGGTGAGTTCGATTCCGTCCTTGGGCTTCGCGGACATCTGCTCGATCTGACCGGGCGACATGGTGCGGCCCATCACGTCGATCTCGCCGGAGTCGAGCGCCTTGCCCATGGCGCCCGCGTCGGGGTACGAGCGCAGCTCGACCTTGGTGTTGCGGAGCTTGAGGTCGCCCTTGTACGAGTCGTTCTTGGTGAAGACCGCCTTGACGATCCGGTCGTCCTTCACCTCGGCCTTGAAGTTGTACGGCCCCGAGCCGTTCACGTCGAAGCCGTCGCGGAGCTTCTTGCCGTCGTACGACTCGGGGTCGACGATGCCGGCGATGGGCGTCGAGAGCTTGTAAGGGAACGTGGCGTCGGGGGTCTTGAGGTGGAAGATGATCTCGGCGTCGCTGGGCGTCTCGATCGTGTCGATGTTCGCGAGCAGGCCCACCGCGCCGGCTTCGGAGTTGATGTCGATCACACGCTCGATGGAGAACTTGACGTCCTGGGAGGTGATGTCGGCGCCGCCGGGGAACTTCAGCCCGTCGCGCAGCTCGCAGCGGTAGCTCTCGTTCTGGTTGTCGGAGAACCGGCAGTTGGACGCAGCCTCGGGGACCGGGGCGCCGCCGCCGCGCGGCACGTGCATCAGTGTCTGCAGGGTCTGGCGCAGGATGTTCCAGGAGCCGTTGTCGTACGCGAAGGCCGGGTCGAAGGGCGCCGGCGACTCCTTGGTGGCGGTGAACTGGTCCGTCGTGCCCACGACGATGGCGTCACCGCTGCCGGACGAGCCGTCCGAACCGCCGCAGGCGACGAGCACCGGGGCGAGCAGACCGGCCACAACCGGCAGCACGAGACTCTTGCGCTTCATCCTGGACGTACTCCCTCATCCGAACACCCTGCGATACAACGGTGGTTGAGAATTTCGCGACGTGATTGACCGTCGGAGCACACCGTTGAGGCGGCGAACGTGTGGCGAAGTTCTCGCGATGAGGTTAGTCGGCGGGTGCGGATCTTTGAACCGGGCCTGCTTCGGGCGTAATCGCAAAGTGATCAGCAATTGGCGTGAAGCGGTATCGGCCCGCCAGAATGATTCGCACATCAGGCCATAAATCTGGACACATGGATGCCCGATTCGGCGCGGCGAACGGGCGGGCCGGAAGCACGGAACGGGCGCGATCGCCCTCGGCGACAGCACGGAGAGTGACAAACGTCACGCGCATTTTCGGCCGACGGCCATGATCGCCGTCGAAATGATCAACGAACGGCCTCGGTAAGCGCTTACCGCAATGCTTCTCGGACTATCGATAATTTCAGGTGCCACGCTCTGTGAACGAGTCAGTGCTGATGCGTCATCAGACCACGCAGGAATACCAGGTCGACCTCTTCGAGGGAGTTCACGATCACCCGGCCCGCGGCGGCGGCGATGGGCGCGACGGACGGTACGGCGACCACCCGGCAGCCCGCGGCCTCGGCGGAGGCCACACCGGTCGCCGTGTCCTCGATGACGGCGCATCTGGACGGGGCGGCGCTCAGCCCGCTCGCGGCCAGCAGATACGGGTCGGGGTGCGGCTTGGTGTTCAGGACCTCGTCACCGGCCACGGTGAGGCCGAAGTGGTGGCGTCCGACGGACTCCAGTACGCGGTCGATGATGCGCCGGTGGGAGGCGGAGACCAGGGCCGTGGGAACGCCGTGGCGGGCCAGCTCGGCGAGGAGCCTGGCGGCTCCCGGCATCATCGGCACGTCGACGCCGATGCGCTCCTCGAAACGGTCGTTGAGCAGCACGGTCAGCTCGGCGAGGGTGATGTCCGCGCCGGTGGCCTCGATGAGATAGCCGGCGCTCCTGGTCATCGGTCCGCCGACGACCACGTCGCGCCAGGCGTCGTCCAGGCTGTGGCCGAGGTCCTTGAAGACCGCGACCTCCGTGTCCCACCAGAAGCCCTCGGTGTCGACCAGGGTGCCGTCCATGTCGAGCAGAACGGCCTGAAGGGCCGATCCCTCGGCCGTACGGGTCATGGACGCGGGAACCGTACTGGTCATCCGGCACACCTCCGAGAGGGACGAGAAGGCCGGTTGCCTTTCCTGGCGGGGAATCCCGCCGGGTCCGGAAACCGGCCTGCACTGGACCGACAAGTGTACGACTCGTCCACACGAAGCGCGCGGTCAGCGGCTTATCGGGCGTTGAAGTACTTCGCCTCCGGGTGGTGGATGACGATGGCGTCGGTGGACTGCTCGGGGTGGAGCTGGAACTCCTCGGAGAGTTCGACACCGATCCGGCCGGGCTCCAGGAGGTCGGCGATCTTCGCGCGGTCCTCCAGGTCGGGGCAGGCGCCGTAACCGAGCGAGAAGCGCGCGCCCCGGTACTTCAGGGCGAACATGTCCTCGACCTCGGAGGGGTCCTCGCCCGCGAAGCCGAGTTCGGAGCGGACACGGGCGTGCCAGTACTCGGCGAGGGCTTCGGCGAGCTGGACGGAGAGGCCGTGGAGTTCGAGGTAGTCCCGGTAGGAGTTCTTCTCGAAGAGTTCGGCGGTCGCCCCGCCGATCCTCGATCCGACCGTGACGACCTGGAGTCCCACGACATCGGTCTCGCCGGACTCCTCGGGGCGGAAGAAGTCCGCCAGACAGAGCCGCCGGCCCCGGCGCTGGCGGGGGAAGGTGAAGCGGGTCCGCTCCGATCCGTCCTCTCCGAGCAGGATCAGGTCGTCGCCCTTGGAGACGCAGGGGAAGTAGCCGTAGACGACCGCGGCCTCCAGGAGGTTCTGGGTCTGGAGCTTCTCCAGCCAGCCCCGCAGATGCGGCCGGCCCTCCGACTCCACCAGCTCCTCGTACGTCGGGCCGCCCTTGCGGGCCTCCTTCAGCCCCCACTGCCCCTTGAACAACGCCCCCTCGTCCAGCCACGACGCGTACTCCTTGAGCTGGATGCCCTTGATCACGCGGGTGCCCCAGAACGGCGGCTCCGGAACGGGGTTGGTGACCGAGACGTCGGAGCGGGCCGCGCCCTCCTCGGGGCGTTCCTCGGCGACCGCCGTGGCGACGGGCTTGACACGGCGCTGCTTCAGCTCCGGCAGTACGGCTCCGGGAACACCCCGCTTGATGCCGATCAGCGCGTCCATCAGCCGCAGCCCCTCGAACGCGTCGCGCGCGTAGCGGACCTCGCCCTCGTAGATCTCGTGCAGGTCCTGCTCCACATAGGCGCGGGTCAGGGCCGCGCCGCCGAGGATGACGGGGAAGTCGGCGGCCATCTTGCGCTGGTTCAGCTCCTGAAGGTTCTCCTTCATGATCACCGTTGACTTCACCAGCAGCCCCGACATCCCGATCACATCCGCCCGGTGCTCCTCGGCCGCCTCCAGGATCGCCGAGACCGGCTGCTTGATGCCGAGATTGACCACGTTGTAGCCGTTGTTGGAGAGGATGATGTCGACGAGGTTCTTCCCGATGTCGTGGACATCGCCGCGCACGGTGGCCAGGACGATGGTGCCCTTGCCGTCGTCGTCGGTCTTCTCCATGTGCGGCTCCAGGAAGGCCACCGCCGTTTTCATGACCTCCGCCGACTGGAGCACGAACGGCAGCTGCATCTGACCGGAGCCGAACAGCTCACCGACGACCTTCATGCCGTTCAGCAGGGTGTCGTTGACGATCGCCAGCGCGGGGCGGGTCTCCAGGGCCGCGGTGAGGTCGTCCTCCAGGCCCTTCTTCTCACCGTCGATGATGCGCCGCTCAAGACGCTCGTCCAGCGGCAGCGCCAGCAACTCCTCGGCGCGGCCGTCCTTCATCGACTTGGTGTTGACACCCTCGAACAGCTCCATCAGCTTCTGGAGGGGGTCGTAGCCTTCTTCGCGCCGGTCGTGGATCAGGTCGAGCGCGACCTTGACCTGCTCGTCGTCCAGCCGGGCGATCGGCAGGATCTTCGAGGCGTGCACGATCGCGGAGTCGAGTCCGGCCTTGACGCACTCGTCCAGGAACACCGAGTTCAGCACGATGCGAGCGGCGGGGTTGAGGCCGAAGGAGATGTTCGACAGGCCGAGCGTGGTCTGTACGTCGGGGTGGAGCCGCTTGAGCTGCCGGATCGCCTCGATCGTCGCGATCCCGTCCTTCCGCGACTCCTCCTGGCCCGTGCAGATCGTGAACGTCAGCGTGTCGATGAGGATGTCCGACTCGTGCACACCCCAGTTGCCCGTCAGATCCGCGATCAGCCGCTCGGCGATCGCGACCTTGTGCTCGGGTGTACGGGCCTGGCCCTCCTCGTCGATCGTGAGCGCGATCAGCGCGGCGCCGTGCTCCACCGCCAGTTCGGTCACCTTCGTGAAGCGTGACTCCGGCCCGTCGCCGTCCTCGTAGTTGACCGAGTTGATGACCGCACGGCCGCCCAGCTTCTCCAACCCGGCCCGCAGGACGGGCAGTTCGGTGGAGTCCAGCACGATGGGGAGGGTGGAGGCGGTGGCGAACCGGCCGGCCAGCTCCGCCATGTCGGCGACACCGTCCCGGCCGACGTAGTCCACACACAGGTCCAGCAGGTGCGCGCCCTCGCGGATCTGGCCGCGCGCCATCTCGACGCAGTCGTCCCAGCGGCCCTCCAGCATCGCCTCCCGGAACTTCTTCGACCCG
Source organism: Streptomyces panacea (assembly GCF_040560175.1). Classification (NCBI taxonomy): domain Bacteria; kingdom Bacillati; phylum Actinomycetota; class Actinomycetes; order Kitasatosporales; family Streptomycetaceae; genus Streptomyces; species Streptomyces panacea. Next base: position 36,540 of record NZ_JARJHW010000004.1, on the reverse strand, counting down.
TTGGCGTTCGTCCGCTCACCGATGGCCAGGTACGAGGTGTCCTGGCGGAACGGCACGCTCTGATACAGCGAGGCCGCGCCCGGCTCCGGCTGCGGCGCCCGCTCCGTCACGGCCGCGCCCCGTACCCGCTCGACCACCTGCCGCAGGTGCTCCGGAGTCGTACCGCAGCAGCCGCCGACCAGCGACAGTCCGTAGTCGCGTACGAAGTTCTCCTGCGCGTCGGCGAGTTCACCCGCGGAGAGCGGGTAGTGCGCCCCGTCCTTGCCGAGGACGGGCAGTCCGGCGTTGGGCATGCAGGAGATGGGGATACGGGAGTGCCGGGCCAGATAGCGCAGGTGCTCGCTCATCTCCGCCGGGCCGGTGGCGCAGTTCAGACCGATCATGTCGATCCCCAGCGGCTCCAACGCCGTCAGCGCCGCGCCGATCTCGGACCCCAGCAGCATCGTCCCGGTCGTCTCGACGGTCACCGAGCAGATGATCGGCAGCTTCGTGCCGGTGGCGTCGAGAGCCCGCCGGGCGCCGAGGATCGCGGCCTTCGTCTGGAGCAGGTCCTGGGTGGTCTCCACCAGCAGCGCGTCCGCGCCGCCGGCGATCATGCCCTCGGCGTTGCGCTGGTAGGCGTCGCGCAGCGTCACATAGTCGACGTGTCCGAGCGTCGGCAGCTTCGTGCCCGGCCCCATCGAGCCCAGCACCCAGCGCTGCTGCCCCGTCGACGCGGTGAACTCGTCCGCGACCTCGCGGGCGATCCGCGCTCCCGCCTCCGACAGCTCGAAGACGCGCTCGGGAATGTCGTACTCGGCGAGCGACGCGAAGTTCGTACCGAAGGTGTTCGTCTCCACGCAGTCGACGCCGACCGCGAAGTACTCCTCATGGACCGAGCGCACGATGTCCGGGCGGGTCACGTTGAGGATCTCGTTGCAGCCTTCCAGGTTCTGGAAGTCCTCCATGGTCGGGTCCTGCGCCTGGAGCATCGTGCCCATCGCCCCGTCGGCCACCACCACACGGGTGGCGAGCGCCTCGCGCAGCGCTTCGATTCGGGTCCGGCTGTCGGCGGAAATGCTGGAGGACGGGGCCATGAAAATACTCCCGGGGATGCGACGGCTGTCGGCTTTGCGCCTTCCGGTGGAAGGGGCACCCGGCCAGGGTAGCGGTGCCCGGCTCCGCATGGCGTTGCGTTTCACGGGGCGGACTTGTCGTGCCCTCTGCGGCCGGGGGGAATCCGTTGTCCGTAACGGCGAGTCGGCATGGGCCGATAATGTTCAGCATTGTCGAACGACTGCGGAGGTCCGGCCGATGGCGAAGAGTATCCAGTCGCTCCAGCGCGCGGCGGCGGTGCTGCGGCTCCTCGCGGGCGGCGAGCGCAGGCTCGGCCTGTCAGACGTCTCCTCCTCGCTCGGGCTGGCCAAGGGCACGGCGCACGGCATTCTGCGCACCCTCCAGGAGGAGGGCTTCGTGGAGCAGGACCCCGCCTCCGGCCGCTATCAGCTGGGGGCGGAGCTGCTGCGGCTCGGCAACAGCTATCTGGACGTCCATGAGCTGCGCTCCCGCGCCCTGGTGTGGACGGACGATCTGGCCCGGTCCAGCGGCGAGAGCGTGCATCTGGGGGTGCTGCACCTGGAGGGCGTACTGATCGTGCACCACGTCTTCCGGCCGGACGACAGCCGGCAGGTACTCGAAGTGGGCGCGATGCAGCCACTGCACTCCACGGCGCTGGGGAAGGTGCTCGCGGCGTACGACCCGGTGGCCCGCGGCGAGGCCGTCAGGGGCGCCCGCGAACAGCTCACCGCGCGCACCGTCACCGATCTGGAGCAATTCGAGGCGATTCTCGAACTGACCAGGTCGCGGGGGTGGGCGACGGACGTCGAGGAGACCTGGGACGGGGTGGCCGCGGTGGCCGCGCCGATCCACGACCGGCGCCGGATGCCGGTGGGGGCCATCGCTCTCACCGGTGCGGTGGAACGGCTGTGCGAGGGCGGCGAGGTCCGTCCGGAGCTGATCACGGCGGTGCGCGAATGCGCCCGTTCGGTGTCCAGGGATGTCGGCGCCGGGCGGTTCTGAGCCGCATGGCCGATGATCTGAGAAGAACAAGGTTCCGGCTACGGAGCCCTTGACGACGCCTCTCGCACGGGATGACACTGCCGTTCAACGGTCGGCATTGTCGAACACTGATCGACGAGTCATCTTGTGTGCACGACAACGCCAAGGGCCGGCAATGCCCTCACCTGAGGGCGCGGACCGTCGGTGCGAGCCGCTGGTCCGCCTTCCCCTGGACGAAGGAGTCTCGGGTGTCTCACTTCGACATCTTCATCGGCGAGACCGTCGGTACCGCCCTTCTGCTGCTGCTCGGTGGTGGCGTGGTCGCGGGCGTCGTCCTCAAGCGCTCGAAATCGAACGGCGCGGGCTGGGTGGCCATCAGCTTCGGGTGGGGCTTCGCCGTCCTCACCGGTGCCTACCTCGCCGCGGGCGTCTCGGGCGCCCACCTGAACCCCGCGGTCACCCTCGGTCTGGCGATCTCGGGCACGACCAAGTGGGGCGACGTCCCCCTCTACTGGGCCAGCCAGATGCTCGGCGCCATCATCGGCGCCTTCCTGGTCTGGGTGGCGTACATGGGCCAGTTCAAGGCCCATCTGACCGACCCGGAGATCCTCGCCGCGCAGCCGTCGGTCGAGGGACTGGTCGACCAGAAGACCGCGCCGAAGGCCGGTCCGGTGCTCGGTATCTTCTCGACGGGCCCGGAGATCCGGAACACCCTGCAGAACGTGCTCACCGAGGTCATCGCCACCTTCGTCCTGGTGATCGCGATCCTCACCCAGGGACTCAACGACGCGGGCAACGGCCTGGGAATCCTCGGCGTGCTGATCACCGCGCTGGTCGTCGCGGGCATCGGTTTCTCGCTCGGTGGCCCCACCGGTTACGCCATCAACCCGGCACGTGACCTCGGCCCCCGTCTCGTCCACTCGCTGCTGCCACTGCCCAACAAGGGTGGCTCCGACTGGACGTACGCCTGGATCCCCGTCGTCGCCCCACTGATCGGCGGCGCGGCCGCGGCCGGGCTCTACAACTGGGCCTTCAAGTAGACCTCCGCCGCCCTTCGCCTTCCTCCGCCCTCCGCACCGAGCAGGAGCAGACACCGTGAGTGACGCACAGAGCACCGGGACTTCCTCCCACGGAACGGGACCGTTCATCGCGGCCATCGACCAGGGCACGACGTCCAGCCGCTGCATCGTCTTCGACGTCGACGGGCGCATCGTCGCCGTCGACCAGAAGGAACACCAGCAGATCTTCCCCAAGCCGGGCTGGGTCGAACACGACGCCAAGGAAATCTGGACGAACGTCCAGGAAGTCGTGGCGAACGCCATCGAGAAGGCCGGCATCACCAAGGCCGACGTGCTGGCGATCGGGATCACCAACCAGCGCGAGACGACCATGCTCTGGGACAAGAACACCGGTGAGCCCGTCCACAACGCCATCGTCTGGCAGGACACCCGCACCAGCGGGCTCGTGAAGGAACTGGGCCGCAACGTGGGCCAGGACCGGTTCCGCCGGGACACCGGACTGCCGCTGGCGACCTACTTCGCCGGACCGAAGGCCCGCTGGCTGCTGGACAACGTCGAGGGCCTGCGTGAGCGCGCCGAGAGCGGCGACATCCTCTTCGGCACCATGGATTCCTGGGTGATCTGGAATCTGACCGGCGGCGTCGACGGCGGCGTGCACGTCACCGACGTCACCAACGCCTCCCGCACGATGCTGATGCGCCTCGACACGCTGGAGTGGGACCCGAAGATCTGCAACTCGATCGGTGTCCCGATGGTCATGCTCCCGAAGATCCGCTCCTCGTCCGAGGTGTACGGCACGGCCAAGGGCGGCCCGCTGAACGGGATCCCGGTCGCCTCGGCGCTCGGTGACCAGCAGGCGGCCCTCTTCGGCCAGACCTGCTTCGCCGAGGGCGAGGCCAAGTCGACGTACGGCACCGGCACGTTCATGCTGATGAACACCGCCAACAAGCCCATCAACTCCTACAACGGACTGCTGACCACGGTCGGTTACCGCATCGGGGACCAGCCCGCGGTGTACGCGCTGGAGGGCTCCATCGCCGTCACCGGCGCGCTGGTGCAGTGGATGCGCGACCAGCTCGGCCTGATCAACTCCGCGCCGGAGATCGAGACGCTGGCCTCCTCGGTGGAGGACAACGGCGGCGCGTACTTCGTCCCCGCCTTCTCCGGGCTGTTCGCACCCCACTGGGACTCGGCCGCCCGCGGTGTGATCGCCGGCCTCACCGGCTATGTCACCAAGGCGCACATCGCCCGCGCGGTGCTGGAGGCCACGGCCTGGCAGACCCGCGAGATCAGCGACGCGATGACCAAGGACTCCAAGGTGGAGCTGACGTCTCTCAAGGTCGACGGCGGTATGACCGCCAACAACCTGCTGATGCAGACGCTCTCCAACGTCCTCGACGCCCCCGTCGTACGGCCGATGGTCGCCGAGACCACCTGTCTGGGCGCCGCCTACGCCGCCGGGCTCGCGGTCGGCTTCTGGCCGGACACCGACGCCCTGCGGGCCAACTGGCGCCGGGCCGCGGAGTGGACGCCGGACATGGACCCGGCCAAGCGCGAGCGCGAGTACAAGAACTGGCTCAAGGCCGTGGAGCGCACCAAGGCCTGGGTGGACGACGACGACGAGAGCTGACCCGAGCGTTTCGTCCGAACGAGGAGACACCATGACCACCCTTCACAGCGGTCCCGCCCTGGGCACGCATCCGGCCGGCGGCTCCCTCCCGAGCCGTGCCGAGACCCGGGAGCAACTGTCCCGCGCCACCTACGACCTGCTGGTCATCGGTGGCGGCATCCTGGGCATCTCCACCGCCTGGCACGCCTCCCAGTCGGGACTGCGGGTGGCCCTGGTGGACGGTGGCGACTTCGCGGGCGCCACCTCCTCCGCCTCCTCCAAGCTGCTCCACGGCGGTCTGCGCTATCTGCAGACCGGTGCGGTGAAGCTGGTCGCCGAGAACCACTTCGAGCGCCGCGCGGTCTCCCGCCGCGTGGCGCCGCACCTGGCGAACCCGCTCACCTTCTATCTGCCCGTCTACAAGAACGGGCCGCACAGCGCGGCCAAGCTGGGCGCCGGTGTCTTCGCTTACTCGGCGCTGTCCGCCTTCGGAGACGGCGTCGGGCATCTGCTGAGCCCGGCCAAGGCGCGGCGCGCGGTGCCCGAGCTGCGGACGGACAATCTGCGGGCCGTGGCCGTGTACGGCGACGACCAGATGAACGACGCGCGGATGGCCGTCATGACGGTCCGCGCCGCCGTCGAGTCGGGCGCCGCCGTCCTCAACCACGCCGAGGTGACCGGACTGCGGTTCACCGGCGGGCGGGTGACGGGCGCCGACCTGAAGGACGGTCTGGACGGTACGGAGTTCGGGGTCGACGCCCGGCTCGTACTGAACGCCACCGGTCCCTGGGTCGACCATCTGCGCAAGCTGGAGGACCGGCGGTCCGAGCCGTCCATCCGGCTCTCCAAGGGCGCGCACCTCGTACTGAGGCGCACCGCCCCGTGGAACGCGGCGCTCGCGACGCCGATCGACAAGTACCGCATCACCTTCGCCCTCCCCTGGGAGGACATGCTGCTGCTGGGCACGACGGACGAGGTGTACGAGGGCGACCCGGCGGACGTGGCGGTCAACGACGCGGACATCCACCAGATCCTGGACGAGGCGTCGCTGTCCGTGCGGGACCAGCAGCTCTCGCGTGATCTGATCACCTACTCGTTCGCCGGTCTGCGGGTGCTGCCCGGCGGTCCCGGTGACACCTCCACCGCCAAGCGGGAGACGGTCGTCACCGAGGGCAGCGGCGGCATGCTGTCGGTGGCGGGCGGCAAGTGGACGACGTTCCGCCATATCGGCCGTACGGTGCTGGACAAGCTGGAGACCCTGCCGGGCCGTCCGCTCGGCTCCGACATCGAGCCCACGTCGCGGCTGCCGAAGATGCTGCCGCTGCCCGGCATCTCCAATCCGCACGCGGTGGAGCACCGGCTGCTGATCGACGGCGGCGCGCACGGCGACGGCATGGCGCGCGACACCGCCCGTCATCTCGCCCGGCACTACGGGTCGCTGGCGTTCGACATCGCGCGCCTGGCGTACGAGCGGCCCGAGCTGGGCGAGCGCATCCACCCGGACGCCCCGGAGATCTGGGCGCAGGTGGCGTACGCGCGCGACCACGAATGGGCGGAGACCGCGGACGACGTGCTGCGGCGCCGTACGACGCTGACGATCCGGGGGCTCGCCACGGACGCGATCCGGGCCCGGGTCGAGGAGTTGCTGAGCAAGCGGCACGGCTGACGCCCACCGGCCACGTTCACGCCTCGAACCAAGTTCCGAAACAGCGCCGGGGGCACACCCACCGCCCCCGGCGCCACCGTTCTCGGAGAACTCCGGTGGAACGGGGCGCCGGGCGCGCACGGAGACGCATAATGGAGGCCGATACATCGGATGTATGGAGGTCGCCCATGGCTGTCACCGACGAGGCCATCGAGAAGATCAAGGGAATGATCGTCTCGGGCGCGCTGCGCCCGGGGGACCGCCTTCCCAAGGAGAGCGAGCTCGCCGCCGAACTGGGCCTGTCGCGCAACTCGCTGCGCGAGGCGGTACGCGCCCTGTCACTGATCCGCATTCTGGACGTACGGCAGGGCGACGGCACGTACGTCACCAGCCTCGATCCCCAACTGCTCCTCGAAGCGCTGAGTTTCGTCGTCGACTTCCACCGGGACGACACGGTGCTTGAGTTCCTCGCGGTACGGCGGATCCTGGAACCGGCCGCGACGGCGATGGCCGCCTCCCGGATCAAGGACGCCGAACTGGACGTGCTGGGCGAGCAGTTGGACGCGCTCGGGGCCGATCCCTCGGTGGAGGAGCTGGTGGCCTCGGACCTGGAGTTCCACCGGGGCATCGTGCAGGCGTCCGGCAACTCGGTGCTCTGCTCGCTGCTCGACGGCCTGTCGGGGCCGACCACCCGGGCCCGGGTCTGGCGTGGGCTGACCCAGGAGGACGCGGTCAGCCGCACCCTGCACGAGCACCGGGCGATCCTGGCCGCGCTGCGGGACCGGGACACCGAGGCCGCCAGGTCGTGGGCGACGGTGCATGTCGCGAGTGTGGAGCAGTGGCTGCGTTCGACCCTCTGACCGGGGCGCGTACCAGCTGACACGGACGGGCCTCCCGGGAGATGGATCCATCCCGGGAGGCCCGTGTGCGTGGCCCGCGGACAGCGGGCGGTTCGGTCAGTCCTGCTTCTCACCGCTCGCGAACCGCGAGATGACCAGGGCGACGATGATGATCGCGCCGTTCAGGAACTGGTTCCAGAGCGCGGGCACCCCGCCCAGCGTCATCACATTCACCACCAGCTGAAGCGTCAGCACACCGGTCAGCGCGCCGAAGAGCGTGCCGCGCCCGCCCTTGAGGCTGATGCCGCCGATCACGGCCGCGGCGAAGACCTGGAAGATCCAGCCGTTGCCCTGGGTGGCGGCGACGGAGCCGTAGTGGCCGGTGTAGAGGATGCCGGCGAAGGCCGCGAGGACGCCGCCGATGGCCAGCACGATCCAGGTGATCCGGTCGACCCGGATCCCGGCGGCGCGCGCCGCCTCCGGGTTGCCGCCGATGGCGTACAGCGAACGCCCGTGCCGCAGCCAGGCGAGCGAGGCGCCGCCGACGGCGAACAGCGCCAGACAGATCCAGACGGCGGCGGGCGCCCCCAGCCAGTCGGTCTTGCCGAGGTAGCGGAAGGACTCCGGGACATCGGTGATCGACTTGCCCTCGGTGATGCCGATCTGGAGGCCGCGCAGCATCGTGAGCATGCCGAGGGTCGCGATGAACCCGTTGACCCGCAGCTTCAGTATCAGGAAGCCGTTGATCACGCCGACGATCAGACCGACCAGCAGACACGCCGGGATGGCCATCCATTCGGGCAGTACCCCGAGACCGGCGAACCGGCCGCCCTCCTCCGGCAGCACCATCCACATGGCGATGACCGGCGCGATGCCGATCGTCGACTCCAGCGACAGGTCCATCCGGCCGCAGATCAGGATCAGCGCCTGGCCGAGCACCAGCAGGCTCAGCTCGGACGACTGCTGGACGACGCTGATCAGGTTGTTGGAGGTGAGGAAGACCGGCGAGACGATGAAGCCGATCACCATCAGCACCAGGATCACCGGCACGAGCGAGAAGTCGCTCCACCTGATGAGCTTCAGCCGGCTCAGCGGATGGTCGTCGCCACGCTCCTTGTCGAGCACCGGAGGTCGTATCGTCTCGGTCATCGGCTCTCCCCCACACCTTCCATGGCGGCGACCAGTTCCCGGTCGGTCCACCCGCTCCCGAACGTTGCCACCACTCGCCCGTGGAACAGGGCCAGTACGCGGTCACAGACCCGTAGATCATCCAGCTCGTCCGAGATGATCACGGCCGCGTTTCCTTCGTCGGCCACCCGGCGCACGACGCCGAGCAGCGAGTCCTTCGACTTGACGTCGACGCCCGCCGTGGGGCGCAGGGCCACCAGCACGCTGGGCGCGCGGGCCAGTGCCCGGGCGACGACCACCTTCTGCTGGTTACCGCCGGACAGACCCGAGACCGGCTGCTCGGGACCCGTCGTCTTGATGTCCAGCGAGGCGATCATGGACCGGGCGAACTCCCTTGTGCGGGAGGGCAGTACGGTCCCCCACGGGCCGAGCTGGTCGGCGACCGTGAGCGTGGCGTTCTCGGCGACGCTGCGGTTCAGTACGAGTCCCTGGAGGTGCCGGTCCTCGGGGATGTAGCCGATCCCGGCGTCCAGCGAGTGCGGGACACTGCCCGGTCGCACCGTCCGGTCGCGTACCGCGATCCGGCCCGCCGTCGCCTTGCGCATGCCGGCCAGGGTCTCGCCCAGCGCGGTGTTGCCGCTGGCCGCCGCCCCGGCGATGCCGAGGACCTCACCGGGGCGCACTTCGAGGTCGAGCGGTTCGAACTCGCCCTCCAGGGTGAGCCCTTCGGTGGTCAGTACGGGCTCCACCGTCCGGTCCGGCGCCACCGCGTGCGCGGCGTGCCAGGCCGCGGCGGAGCTCGCCGAGTCACCCGTCATGGCCGTCACCAGGTCCGCCTTGGCCAGATCGGCGACCGGCGCGGTCAGCACATGGCGGGCGTCGCGGTAGACGGTGACGGTGCTGCACAGCTCGTACACCTCCTGGAGGTGGTGCGAGATGAAGAGGAACGCCACCCCCTGGCTCTGGAGGTCACGGAGCTTCTCGAAGAGGCTGTCGATGCCGCGGGCGTCGAGCTGGGCCGTGGGCTCGTCGAGGACGATCAGCCGGGCGCCGAACGACAGGGCGCGCGCGATCTCCACGAACTGCCGCTGCTCGACCGCGAGATCCTTGGCCCTGGCGTTCGGGTCGACGCTCACGCCGTACTCGGCGAGCAGTTCCTCGGCCCGGGTCCGGAGCCGGCGCCAGCTGATGAGGCGACCGCCGACCCCGGAACGACCCTTGCCCAGGCCGTAGTTGTTGAGGAAGAGATTCTCGGCGACGGTCAGGTCGGGCACGACCATCGACTTCTGGTAGACGCAGGCGATCTTGGACTGCCAGGCCGAGATGTCGCCGAAGGCGGGCGCCGGCTCCCCGCCGAAGCTCACCTTTCCCGCGTCGGCCTCGTGCAGTCCGGTGAGAACACTGACGAGGGTGGACTTGCCGGCGCCGTTGCGCCCGACGAGTGCGTGGGACTCGCCGGGCGCGACGGTCAGCCGGACACCGTCGAGCGCCACGGTGGGACCGAAGCGCTTGACGATGCCCTCCGCGTGGACGGCGGGGACCGCCGCTGCCGGCGCTCCGGCCGCAGGTGCCTGGTGGTCCATGGCTAGCTCTTCTTCTCCAGCTGGTTGGCCCACAGCGCCTTGTCGTCCACGTTCTCCTTGGTCACCAGGGGCGCGGGGAGCTGGTCCTCGTAACCGTTGGGGATCTTGATGATGTTGGAGTCGTGGTCGGTCGGGCCCTCCTTCGGGGTCTTCCCGGCCAGCGCCTCCTTCGCGTAGTACAGGGCGTACTTGGCGTACAGGTCGGCCGGCTGCGAGATCGTGGCGTCGATCTTGCCCTCCCGGATCGCGTCCAGCTCCTCCGGAATGCCGTCGTTGGAGATGATCGTGATGTGGCCCTTCTCCCCCGGCGCCTTGAGGAGCTTCTTCTGTTCCAGGAGGGCGAGCGTGGGCTGCAGGAAGACGCCGCCGGCCTGCATGTAGATGCCGTTCAGGTCCGGGTGTGCGGCGAGCGTGGACTGGAGCTTGGCGGACGCCACCTCGCCCTTCCACTCGGTGGCCAGCTCGAAGACCTTGATCTTCGGGAACTTCTCGTCCATGCAGCTCTTGAACGCCTCCGAGCGGTCACGGCCGTTGATGGAGGAGAGGTCGCCCTGGAACTCGGCGACCTTGCCCTTGCCGCCCAGCTGCTCGCCGAGGTAGTCGCAGGCCTTCTCGCCGTACGCGCGGTTGTCGGCCCGCACGACCATGTAGACGTCGCCCTTGTCGGGGCGGGTGTCCACGCTGACGACGGGGATCTTCTTCTCGTTCAGGGTGGCCAGCGTCTCGGCTATCGCGCCGGTGTCCTGCGGGGCCATGACCACGGCCTTGGCGCCCTGGTCGGTGAAGGCCTGGACGTTGGAGACGAGCTTGCCGATGTCGTTCTGCGAGTTGGTCAGCGGCAGCGCGTCGACCCCCTCGTCCTTGACGCCGGACTCGATGTACTGCTGGTAGGAGTTCCAGAAGTCGCTGTCACTGCGCGGCAGGTCGATGCCGACCTTGCCGCCGCCTTCGGCGTCCCCGCCCTCGGAGTCACGGTTGCAGCCCGCGAGGGCCGTGACGGCGAGCAGTGCGGCGCAGGCCGCGGCGCTCGTACGCAGTGCGGTGCGTGGGGATCGCCCCACAGGGTGTCGCAGCATGGATTGTCCGTCCTTGGGTGGGTGTCGGCTCAGACTCAGGCTCAGGAGGTGGCGGGGCGCAGGCGAAGGCCCTGCATTCCGCCGTCGACCGCGAGTGCCGTGCCCGTGACGGCGGCAGCGGCGGGGCTGGCGAGATAGGCGACCGCCGCGGCGACCTCGTCCGCGCCGACCAGCCGTCCCGTGGGCTGGCGTGCTTCGAGGGCGGCGCGTTCGGCCGCCGGGTCGGGTGCCTGGTCGAGCAGGCGGCCGACCCAGGGGGTGTCCGCGGTACCGGGGTTGACGCAGTTGACTCGGATGCCTTCGCGGACGTGGTCGGCGGCCATCGCGAGGGTCAGCGACTGCACCGCGCCCTTGCTGGCGCTGTACAGGGCGCGCTGCGGCAGTCCCGCCGTGGCGGCGATGGAGCAGGTGTGGGTGATCGAGACGGCGCCGGGCCGGTCGGCGGCGGCGCGCCGCAGATGGGGCAGGGCGTGGCGCGCGGTGCGGACCATGCCGAGGACGTTGATGTCGAGGACCCGCAGCCATTCGGCGTCGTCGTTGTCGGCGACCGTGCCGATGGCGCCTATCCCGGCGTTGGAGACGACGGTGTGCAGGGCGCCGAACTCGGCCGCCGCCGCGTCGACCGCCGCGCGGACGGCGGCGTCGTCGGTCACATCGGCCTTGAGCGCCAGGGTGCCCGCGGGGGCCGAGGCGATCTCGCGGTCGAGTACGGCGACGCGCGCGCCGCGCGCGAGCAGCAGGGTCGCGATGGCCGCGCCGATGCCGGAGGCGCCGCCGGTGACGAGGGCGCTCAGGCCCGCGAAGTCTCCTGTGTCCGGTGCCGCGGTCATGAGTTGGCCTCCTCGGTGGTGCGGCGGGCCTGCCAGACGGGCCCGTCGGGGTAGCGGTGCGCGGCGATCGACTCCGGGCGCATCCGCGCGGAGAAGCCCGGGGCGCCGGGCGCGACGTACCGGCCCGAGTCGATCACCGCGGGGTCGGTGAAGTGCTCGTGGAGGTGGTCGACGTACTCGATGACACGGTCCTCCCAGGTGCCCGAGACGGCAACGTAGTCGAACATCGCCAGATGTTGGACCAGTTCGCACAGGCCGACTCCGCCGGCGTGCGGGCAGACCGGTTTGCCGTACTTGGCGGCGAGGAGCAGGATCGCCAGGTTCTCGTTCACGCCGGCGACGCGTGCCGCGTCGATCTGGACGAAGTCGACGGCTTCCGCCTGGAGCAGTTGCTTGAACACGACCCGGTTGGCGACGTGTTCGCCGGTGGCGACCTTGACCGGCTGGCCGGCCCGGACGGCGGCGTGGCCGAGGATGTCGTCGGGGCTGGTGGGCTCCTCGATCCAGTGCGGCTCGTGCGGGGCCAGCGCGGTCATCCAGCGGATCGCGTCGGGCACGTCCCAGCGCTGGTTGGCGTCGACGGCGATCCGGATGTCGGGTCCGACCGCCGCGCGGGCCAGCTTCATCCGCCGTACGTCGTTCTCCAGGTCGCCGCCCACCTTGAGCTTGATCTGCTCGAAGCCGTCGGCGACGGCCTGTTCGGCGAGGGTGACCAGCTTGGTGTCGGAGTAGCCGAGCCAGCCGGGCGAGGTGGTGTACGCGGGGTAGCCCTCGGCGCGCAGCCGGGCGGCGCGCTCCGCGCGGCCGGGCTCGGCGGCGCGCAGGATGTCCAGCGCCTCGGCCGGGGTGAGGGCGTCGGTGAGATAGCGGAAGTCGACGAGGGAGACCAGTTCCTCGGGCGTCATACCGGCCAGGAACTCCCAGACGGGCAGGCCCGCGGCCTTGGCCGCGAGGTCCCAGGCGGCGTTGATGACCGCGCCCGCGGCCATGTGCATGACGCCCTTCTCCGGGCCCAGCCAGCGCAGTTGCGAGTCGTGGGTCAACTCGATGTGGAGCGCGGCGAGATCGGCCGCGGTACGCGGTGCCCGGCGGCCGACCACGTACGGACGCAGCGCCTCGATGGCGGCGGCGAGTACGTCGTTGCCCCGGCCTATGGTGAAGCAGAACCCGTGGCCCTCGGCGCCGTCGTCGGTGCCCAGCACGACATAAGCGGCGGAGTAGTCGGGGTCCGGGTTCATGGCGTCCGAGCCGTCTAGCTGTTCCGAGGTGGGGAAGCGGATGTCGGATACCCCGAACTCTGTGACGGTCTGGCTCACTGCACGCCCCCTGTGAAGAACATCGGACCTCTTCGGTCATCCGATGTATAGCGTCGTTGACGGGTAAACGTCCAGTGGCGGAACGAAATTTACGGTCACAGCTCGGATGAATTCTCCGAATCCCGGATCGGCACCCCCAGCCATGCCCGGCGACGCGCAAGTTCGGCCACGCATGCACGGGGGCTGCGGGCGGGTAGCTGAGAAGCCGTAAGGTTGGTCCGTACGTTCACAGAACACTTCGGAAGGAGGCCTGGGTGATCGAGCTCGAGGGGGTACCCGAGCTGATCGACCCGGTCATGGTGGCCGCGTTCGAGGGCTGGAACGACGCCGGCGACGCCGCTTCCACGGCGGTCGGGCATCTGGACCGGGAGTGGAAGGGCGAGGTGTTCGCGGCGCTGGACGCCGAGGACTACTACGACTTCCAGGTCAACCGGCCCACGGTCTGGCTGGACGGCGGAGCACGGAAGATCGTCTGGCCCACGACCCGGCTCTCCGTGGTCCGGGTCGGCGGGGAGAAACCCCGCGACCTGGTGCTGGTCCGCGGCATCGAACCGTCCATGCGCTGGCGCTCCTTCTGCAACGAGATCCTGGGCTTCGCCCATGAACTGGGCGTGGAGATGGTGGTGATCCTGGGCGCGCTGCTCGGCGACACCCCGCACACCCGCCCGGTGCCGGTGAGCGGCGTGACCTCGGACGCGGACCTGGCCAGGACGATGGACCTGGAGGAGACGCGGTACGAGGGCCCGACCGGCATCGTCGGCATCCTTCAGGAGGCGTGCACGCACGCGGGGGTGCCGGCGGTGAGCCTGTGGGCCGCCGTGCCGCACTACGTCTCGCAGCCGCCCAACCCGAAGGCGACGCTGGCCCTGCTGAACCGGCTGGAGGATCTGATCGGGCTGCGGATCCCGCTGGGCGAACTGGCGGAGGACGCGCGGGCGTGGCAGCTCGGGGTGGACCAACTGGCCGCCGAGGACAGCGAGGTGGCGGAGTACGTCCAGTCGCTGGAGGAGGCGCGGGACACCGCGGAGCTGCCCGAGGCGTCGGGCGAGGCCATCGCGCGGGAGTTCGAGCGGTATCTGCGCCGGCGTGACGGCGGTCCCGGTCAGGCGCCCGGCGGGCACGCCACGGAGAGCGGCGAGGGCTCGGGGACGTATCTGCGCGACACGTCGGGTCCGGGCACGGGTCCGGGTTCGGGCCCAGGGCGCGGCAGACCGCCTCGGGCACCGCGACCGGGGCCGGATCCGGGCGCGGGACCGGACCCGGGCGCGGGGCCCGGGTCGGGGCCGAGCGCGGAGCCCGGGTCGGGGCCGAGCGCGGGACCGGACCGGGAGCCGGGGCCGGGCACCGGGGACGACGAAGATTCCTCGGACGACTGAGCGCGCCCGGGCACCACTGGGCAGTCGCCGCGAAACGACGGACGGGCCGCACACGCGGCCCGTCCGTCGTTTCGGTCGAGCCGGGACCTACAGCGCGACGCCCAGCAGCGCGTCGACCGTGCGGGACACCACTCCGGGCGCCCCTTCGTCCGTACCGCCCGTGGTCTCCTGAAGGGCGGCCCAGCGGTCCACGGCGGCCAGCGCCGCCGGGGCGTCCAGATCGTTCGCCAGCGCCTCGCGGACCTCGTCCACCAGTGACTCGGCGGCGGGACCGTCGGGCCGGGACACGGCGGCCCGCCAGCGCGCCAGCCGCGCCACCGCCTCTTCGAGCACCTGGTCCGTCCACTCCCAGTCGGCGCGGTAATGGTGCGCGAGCAGCGAGAGCCGGATCGCGGCCGGGTCCACGCCCGCGTGGCGCAGGGTGGAGACGAAGACCAGATTGCCCTTGGACTTGGACATCTTCGCGCCGTCGAGTCCGACCATCCCGGCGTGCACGTACGCCTTGGCGAACGGGTGCTCGCCGGTCAGCGCCTGCGCGTGCGAGGCGCCCATCTCGTGGTGCGGGAAAGCCAGATCGCTGCCGCCGCCCTGGACGTCGAAGCCCATGCCGAGGTGGTCGAGGGCGATGGCCACACACTCGATGTGCCAGCCGGGCCGGCCGCGGCCGAGGCTGCCGCCGTCCCAGTCCGGTTCGCCCTCGCGGGCGGCCATCCAGAGCATCGGGTCGAGCGGGTTCTTCTTGCCGGGGCGCTCGGGGTCGCCGCCGCGCTCGGCGGAGAGCAGCCGCATCGCCTCGGCGTCGAGACCGGAAACCTCGCCGAAGTGCGGGTCGGCCTCGACGGAGAAGTAGACGTCGCCGTCCAGGACGTAGGCGGCGCCGCTGTCGCACAGCCGCTCCACGAGCGGCACGATGCCCGGTATCGCCTCGACCGCGCCGATGTAGTGCCGCGGCGGCAGCATCCGCAGCGCCGTCATGTCCTCGCGGAAGAGGGCGGTCTCGCGCTCGGCGAGCCCGGTCCAGTCCTCGCCGTCGCGCGCCGCCCGCTCCAGGAGCGGGTCGTCGATATCGGTGACGTTCTGGACATACTCGATCTGCCGCTTGGTGTCGAGCCATACGCGCTGCACGAGGTCGAACGCGTTGTAGGTCGCCGCGTGCCCGATGTGCGTCGCGTCGTACGGCGTGATGCCGCAGACGTAGATACGGGCGACGGGACCGGGGTCGACGGTGACGGGGCCACCGGTCGCGGTGTCGTGAATCCGGAGGTCGCGGCCCTTGCCGGGCAGGGCGGGGACGTCGGAAGCGGGCCAGGCATGCATGTCATGAGCGTAACCGGACGTTGCTTCCGGATACGAACCGGACCGGGACTGTTGTCCGGTTCGGCGCTCTTGCGCGATCCACCCGTTGATGCCTGACGGCGCCGCCGACCGGTGGCCCGGCCCGTACGCCCGACGCCTCAGACCGGCGGCCAGGGGATCGCGGGCCACTGCCCGGACGGCTTCGGATGGCGTCCGGTACGGCGCAGCTCCTGGACCCGGGACCGTACGGCCTCGGTCTCGGCGGGTGTGATCAGTTCGGCCAACCGGGTGGCGAGCGGGGTGCCTTCGGCCAGTTCGCCGGCCAGCCGGTCCAGGACGGTCACGGCCTCGGCGGGCAGCGGCTCCCCCGCCCAGCCCCACAGCAGGGTGCGCAGCTTGTCGTCCACGTTGAAGGTGACCCCGTGGTCGATCGCGTACAGCCGGCCCCCGGCCTCGGGCAGCAGATGGCCGCCCTTGCGGTCGCCGTTGTTGATGACGGCGTCGAGGACCGCGAGCCGCCGCAGCCGTGGGTCGTCGGCGTGCACCAGCAGCGCGGTGCGGCCCTCGCCGACCTCGGCGAAGCCGATCGCCTTCCAGCCCTCGGCCGGCTCCTCCTCCTCGACCAGGGCGAGGAGTTGGGGCGCCGTCTCGCTGCCGTCGGCCTCGATCCACAGCTGGCACATGCCTTCGCCGTACGGACCGTCACGCAGCACCGTGGGCGGCACCAGACCCCAGCCGGTCGCCTCGGAGATCTCGTACGCCGCCACCTCGCGCTGGGCGAGCGTGCCGTCGGGGAAGTCCCAGAGCGGCTGCTCCCCCGCGACGGGCTTGTAGACGCAGAGGGCCTCCTCGCCCTCGTACGACACGGCGCAGTGGAGAACGGCGTTGGAGGCCTCACGGATCTGGCCCCGCACGGTCAGTTCGCCCTTGGTGATCAGATCCACCGCTGTCACGCTCATGCGTCGCGGCGGTATCCGTTCTGGCGCGGGCATACGTGTCCCTCCGGGTCGAGCGGCAGACTGCACAGCGGGCACGGCGGCCGGCCTGCGTTGACCACGTCCAGGGCACGTTTGGCGAAGGCCCTCGCCTGGGCGCCGGACAGCCGGACGCGGAGCATCGGCGGACCGTTCTCCTCGTCCTGGAGCAGCCGTTCCTCGGCGTCGGCGAGGTCTTCGTCGGTGTCCGCGTCGAGTTCGACGAGGGCCTGGGCCTCGACGATCATGCGCTGCTCGTCGCCGTCCCAGGCCAGGGCCATGGTGCCGACCCGGAACTCCTCCTCGACGGGTGCGTCGAGCGGGGCGGCGTCGGCGACATCGGTGGGTGCCACGGCCGGGACCGGCGCGTTGCCGCCGGTACGGCGCACGACCTCGTCCAGCAGCTCATCGATCCGCTCGGCGAGAGCGGCGACCTGGGTCTTCTCCAGGGCCACGCTGGTGACGCGGCCCGAGGCGGATGCCTGGAGGAAGAACGTACGGCGGCCAGGCAGCCCGACCGTACCGGCCACGAAGCGGTCCGGCGGGTCGTAGAGGAACACCTGACGGGACACGTTCTGTCTCCCTTGGGAATTGACGGAATGGGGCGGGCCGCGGCGCCCGGAGAGCGAACCTCCGAGGTGGCACGGACGGCGCGTCCACCCTACTGCGCGCGGCGATCACACCGCGCCGGTGCCACCGCCCACGACGGCTTCGCCGCCGCCGTCCTTCTTTCCGCCCGCGCCGTTCTCACGCGGTGTCAGGGGACCGAGGTCGCCGGTGTCCCCCAGCCGCAGCAGGAAGGGGCGCAGCCGGGTGTACCTGATGGCGGTGACCGAACAGGGGTCGGCGTGGATCCGCTGGAAGAGGTCGAGATGCATACCGAGCGCATCGGCCACCAGGGACTTGATGATGTCGCCGTGCGAGCACATCAGGAAGACGGCGTCCTCGCCGTGCTCCGCCTCGACGCGGGTGTTCCAGTCCCGTACGGCGTCCACGGCGCGTGCCTGCATGGCGCGCATCGACTCACCGCCGGGGAACGCGGCGGACGAGGGGTGCTGCTGCACGACCGACATCAGGGGTTCGTCGGTGAGTTCGGCGAGCTTGCGCCCGGACCAGTCGCCGTAGTCGCACTCGTTGATCCGGTCCTCGTGGTGCGCCTCGATGCCGGGGCGGGCGTCGAGGAGCGGCTGGATCGTCTCCAGACAGCGCTGGAGCGGGCTGCTGACGACGGCGGCGAGCGGCAGGTCCGCCAGCCGTCCCGGCAGGGCGGCGGCCTGCGCGGCGCCCCGCTCGTCGAGCGCGACGCCGGGGGTGCGGCCGGCGAGGACGCCCGAGGTGTTGGCGGTGGAGCGCCCGTGCCGTACGAGGATCAGGGTGGCCATGCCGGCCAGCCTAAACGGTGCGTCAAAGGGCGTGGTGGTCCCGTGGTGGCCACCCGGACGGCGGCGGGCGGACGGCCGGAGCGCGCGGAGCGGGTGCGGCAGACGTGCGTCAGGACGCCCTGCCCGGGAAGAATGCACGGGGTGATCGTCGACCGTGCCATCTACCGCGACGGGCGCCGTACCGACGGCCCCGCCGATCTGTCCGACGCCCTCGCCGAGGCGCGGGCGGACGGGAACGCCTTCCTGTGGGTCGGACTCCACGAGCCGACGGAGCAGGAGTTCGGCCTCGTCAGCAGTGAGTTCGGCATGCATCCGCTGGCCGTGGAGGACTCGCTCAAGGCACATCAGCGGCCCAAGCTGGAGGTCTACGACGACTCCCTGTTCATGGTGCTCAAGCCGGTGGTGTACGACTCCGAGAAGGACACCGTCTCCAGCGGGGAGCTGATGGTCTTCATCGGCGACTCGTTCGTGGTGACGGTCCGGCACGGCGAGGGTGCGCCGCTGCACGCCGTGCGGATGCGTCTGGAGTCGGAGCCGCTGGTGCTCAAGCACGGGCCCACCGCGGTGCTGTACGCCGTGAGTGACGCGGTGGTCGACCACTACATCGATGTGTGCGCCGAGCTCCAGGTCGACCTGGAGGAGCTGGAGACGCAGGTCTTCTCGCCCGCCGAGGGCGGCTCGGCCAGGAACCGTGAGGCGGGCGACCAGCCGGCGGCGGAGCGGATCTACACCTTCAAGCGGCAGGTGCTGGAGTTCCGCCGGGCGGCCGGGCCGCTGGCGGAGCCCGTCTCGCGGCTCACGCGCGCCGGGGTGCCGTTCGTCCAGGAGCGGTCGCAGCCGTTCTTCCGGGACGTGGACGACCATCTGACGCGCGTCAACGAGCAGGTGGAAGGGCTCGACCGGCTGCTGTCGGACATCCTGTCCGCCCATCTCGCGCAGATGGGCGTGCGGCAGAACGACGACATGCGCAAGATCTCGGCCTGGGCGGCGATGGCCGCGGTGCCGACGCTGCTCGCGGGGGTCTGGGGCATGAACTTCCAGCACATGCCCGAGCTGGGCCAGGTGTGGGGGTATCCGGCCGCGCTGCTCCTGATGGCGGGCGCCGTGACCTTCCTGCACCGGCTCTTCAAGCGCAACGGCTGGCTCTGACGGGCCGGGGGTCGGCCGCCGCGGGCCCTCCCTCGGGCTCAGAAGGCGGGGGCGGGGGTCGCCGGACCGCCCAGCGCGTCCCGGTGCTCGGGCATCGTGAGGCTGACCATCCGCCGCCAGCCGCCCGCCCGCTCCATCGCGTACAGACCGCGGATCCCGGCGCTCAGCAGCGCCGCCTTGGGTCGGGGCCAGCCGAGGACGCGGCCCATCCGGTCCATCACGGCGAGGCTCACATCGCGGTAGACCCGGATCTCGGCCTGTGCGCTCTCCCGGAGCACCCGGTGGATGGTGCGGCCGTGGCCGAGCCGTGCGAGGCGCAGCAACTCCTCGTGGCAGTAGGCCAGATGGTTGTCCTCGTCGGCGCTGATGATCCTGATGGCGTTGCCGACGAGCGGGTGTTCGCCGAAGTACCGCAGCAGCATGTCCATCTGGTCGGCGGCGCGCTGTTCGGTCACCCGGCTGTGCGAGAGGTAGACGACGACGTCCTCCTCGGTCAGCGGGTCGTCGCGGCGCAGCTTGTCGTGCGTGAGACCGATGCCGCGCTCTTCGAGCAGCATCGTGTAGTCGGTGGCCGGCGGGACGTCGACCGGTTCCAGGCCGCGCCTCTTCAGGAGGGCGTTGAAGATCCGGCCGTGTTTGTCCTCGTCGGCACCGTGCCGGGTGATCTTGGGCGCGAGGTCCCGCATCCCCTCGGGCACCAAGGCGGCGATACGGCCGTTCTCCCAGCCGCCCTGGGCCTCGCCGCTGGCCGCGATGGAGCAGAACAGCCGGAAGGAATCGTCGTTGTCGAGGATTTCCTCGAACAGGCCTCTGGCCGAGAGCATCGTCCACCTCCATGCCGGTGTCCGCCGCAGACACCCGCACAAGGAAGTCAAATGCGACATGGGGGATCAGGCAACAGCTCAGGGTCCCGACTCGGCCGATGGGAGGAGGCGCGGGCGCACGTCCGTACGTATGCGGGCGCGCGTAACCGGGTGGGGGCCGGGGCGTTGTGCTTCCTGACGGCCGTGGCGGGGAAGACCCCCCGAGCCCCCACCACGGCCGCGGACTTCTGAGCCGGTCAGGTGCCGCTCAGGCCGTTCAGGTGACGAGACCGGCCAGTTCCAGGGCCTCGGTGCCCGCGCGCAGAGCCGCGAGGCGGTCGTCGAGGGTGAAGCCCGCCGGGGCCAGCGTGAGCGTCGTGACGCCGGCCGCGTCGTACTCCTTCATCCGGTCGGCGATCCGCTCCACCGTGCCGAGCAGCGTGGTCGAGTCGATCAGCTGGTGCGGTACGGCCGCCCCGGCCCCGTCCTTGTCGCCGGCCAGGTACTTGTCCTGGATCTCCGCCGCCTCGCGCTCGTATCCCATGCGCTGGGCCAGCTGGTTGTAGAAGTTCTGCTGACGGCTGCCCATACCGCCCACGTACAGGGCGGTGTACGGGCGGAACATGTCCGCCAGCGCGTCGACGTCGTCGCCCAGCGCGATCGGCAGTGTCGGGCAGACGTCGAATCCGTCCATGGTCAGACCGGCCTTCTCCCGGCCCGCGCGCAGGTGCCTCAGCGCGGTCTCCTCAAGATGTTCGGCCGAGGGGAAGATCAGCAGGGCGCCGTCGGCGATCTCGCCGGTCTGTTCCAGGTTCTTGGGGCCGATCGCGGCGATGTAGAGCGGGATGTGCTCGCGCTGGGGGTGGACGGTGAGCTTGAGCGGCTTCCCGGGGCCGCCGGGCAGCGGCAGGGTCCAGTGCTCGCCTTCGTAGGAGAGGCGCTCGCGGGACATCGCGCGGCGGACGATCTCGACGTACTCGCGGGTGCGGGACAGCGGCTTGTCGAACTTGACGCCGTACCAGCCCTCCGAGACCTGAGGTCCGGAGACGCCGAGGCCGAGGCGGAACCGGCCGCCGGAGAGCGAGTCCAGCGTGGCGGCCGTCATCGCGGTCATGGCGGGCTGGCGGGCCGGGATCTGCAGGATCGCCGAGCCGATGTCGATGTTCTCCGTCTGGGCGGCGACCCAGCTCAGCACGGTGGGGACGTCGGAGCCGTACGCCTCGGCGGCCCAGCAGACGTCGTAGCCGAGCCGGTCGGCCTCCTGGGCGACGGCGAGGTTGTCGCTGTCCATGCCCGCGCCCCAGTAGCCGAGATTGATGCCGAGCCGCATAACCACTCCCTTACCGATCAGTAACGTCCCTGTGGCGGGACTCTAGCGCGTGCCGCGGGCATCCGTCAGGGGCGGCATCGGGCCGCCGCCGGGGGCCGGTTGTCCACAGGCTCACTGCGAGTGGCGCCCCGGCCAGTAATCTCAGCGGTCATGGAGCAGAGGCATCTCGGCCGTACCGGCCTGCGAGTGTCCCGGATCGGGCTCGGCACGCTGACCTGGGGGCGGGACACCGACGAGCACGACGCCGCCGACCAGTTGAAGGCTTTCTGGGAGGCGGGCGGCACTCTTGTCGACACCGCCGACGTGTACGGCGGCGGGGAGGCGGAATATCTGCTCGGGCAGCTCGTGGAGAGACTCGTGCCGCGCCGGGACCTGGTGATCGCCACCAAGGCGGGCAGTGTGCCTGATCCGTACAGACGCTTCGACAACTCGCGCGGGCATCTGCTCTCCGCCCTGGACGCCTCGCTGGAGCGGCTGGGCACGGACCATGTCGATCTCTGGCAGATCCACGCGTACGACACCGGGACGCCGTTGGAGGAGACCCTCCAGGCCCTCGACATAGCCGTGAGCAGCGGCCGGGCCCGATACGCGGGGGTGTCGAACTTCTCGGGCTGGCAGCTCGCCAAGGCAGCCACCTGGCAGCTGGCCTCGCCCGGGGTACGGACCCGGCTGGCCAGCACCCAGATGGAGTACTCCCTGCTGCAACGGGGCGTGGAGCGCGAGGTGTTGCCCGCCGCCGTCGATCTGGGGGTCGGGCTGCTGCCCTCGTCGCCGCTCGGCCGGGGGGTGCTGACGGGCAAGTACCGGTACTCGACGCCCGCCGGCTCCCGTGGCGCCTCGGAGCAGTTGGCGCCGTTCGTCGAGCCGTATCTGGACGAGCCGGCGAGCCGCATCGTCGACGCGGTGCTGACGGCGGCGGAGGGGCTGGCGACGACGGCGCTGGAGGTGGCGCTGGCGTGGGTCAGGGACCGGCCGGGCGTGGTCGCGCCGATCGTCGGGGCGCGCAACGCGCAGCAGCTCACGGCCGCGTTGTCAGTGGAGAGCCTTAGGCTTCCCGACGAGATCTGCCAGGCGCTCGACGATGTGTCGGCGCCCGTGCACCGCTATCCCGATCAGGACTGGAGCACGCTGTGACTGTGCCTTCCCGGGGGACCACCCCCGGATCCCCCGCCGAGGACCGCGACACCGCAGACGCGGCGCGGGACGCGCCGGTGGCCGGGGCGGACACAGCCGCTGAGCCGGAGCCCGGGACGGAGACCGAAGCCGGAACCGGCGCGGCGCCCGAGGCGGTCGCCGAGACGGACGAGGCGGACGAGGCCGTCGAGACCGAGGGCGCGGCCGGGGACGGGGCGAAGTCCGCCGAGGACGCGGCGGCGCAGCTGTCCGAGACCGAGGCCGAGATCGCCGCGCAGCGTGAGCTGCGCGCCCGGATCGCGCGGCGGAAGGCCGAGAAAGAGGGCCCCATCCCGGCGGGCACCAAGCTGAGCGGGCAGGCGGCGGATCTGCTCGCCGCCGTACGGGCCATGGAGAGCGGTCAGGCGGCCCCGGCCGTGCCGGTGGCTCCCGACGCCCCTGCCGCCGCCGCGGCCCCCGCCGTACCGGCTCAGAACCGGCCGCGGGCTCCCGAGCCCGCACGAGCGGCCACCGCGGCCCCCGCGACCGCTCCGGAGGCCGTGGCGGCCGTGGGAGCCGTGCTCGTGGAGGGGGGCGCGCCCCGGACGCTGGCCCCGCAGGTGACGGCCACGCTCGGGGAGCAGGCCGGTGAGGCCCTGCGCAAGGATCCGTGGCTGCTGCTGTCCGTCCCCGGTGTCCGGCCCGAACAGGCCGACGGTTTCGCCCGCGCGCTGCTCGGCGACGGCTGCGGTCCCGGTGACGAGCGGCGGGCCGCCGCTCTCGTCGGCTGGCTGCTGGAGCGCGCCGCCGTGCGGGGCCACACCGCGCTGGCGTTCCCGGCGGTGCGGGCCGCGCTGTCGGAGCGGTCGGTGCCCGATCCCGACGAGGCGCTCCGGCACGCCATCGCCGGGGGTGCCGTGCTGGTGTTCCAGGACGGCGTCGAGGACGCCGCCGGGGACCCGGAGGACGAGGCGGCGGACGGGGTGGCGGCCGGCGGGGACGCGGCGGGCACCGCCGACGGTCCGGCCGTGCCCGTCCTGCTCGGTCTCGACCGGTACGCCCTCGCCGAGGAGAGCCTCGCCGACGGCCTGGCCCGGCTGGTGAAGACCGCCCAGGAGGCGTCCTGGGCCGAGGCCGCGGCGCAGGCTCCGTCGCCCTCGGCGGGCGAGCTGATCCGCGCGGTCGCCGGACACGGCCTGGTGGTCCACACCGGTGGCGAGGCCGCGCGCGCCGAGCCGGTGGCGCTCGCCGAGGCCGTGCGCACGCTCGGCCTGCGGCCGGTCGTGGCCGCGCACGGCGAGAACGGACGGCGCCGGCTGGGTGCGGGCGCCGTGACCGTCGCGGGGCTGCTGTCCGGCACGGAGGGGCCGGGGCGGGACGCGGACGGCGCGCTGGACCTCGACCTCCTCGTCGTCCTGGACGCGCCCCAGCTGGACGTGGAGACGGCGACGGTGCTGGTGGAGTCGCTGCCCGACGGAGCGCGGCTGGTCCTCAGCGGTGACCCCGGGGTGCTGTGGTCGGCGGGCGCGGGCCGGGTCTTCGCCGATCTGCTGGCCGCCCGGGTGTGCCCGCAGATCGCCTCGCGGACGCCCGACCCCGGGCCGCTGGGCGAGCTGGTCTCCGGCATCGGCATCGGTGAGCTGAACCAGGTGGAGGCGCCCGGCAAGGAGGTCGTGATCGTGCCCGTGCGCGACGCGGGCGAGGCCGTGCACCGTACGGTGCAGCTCGTCGCCGACTCGGTGCCGCGCGCCATCGGTGTGCCGTCCGGGCAGACGCAGGTGATCACGGTGGGACACGGCGGCGCGGTGGGGACGCGTGCTCTGAACGTGGCGCTGAAGGAGCGGCTGAATCCCGGTCCGGGCCGGTTCGGCGGTTTCGACCCGGCCGACCGGGTCGCCTATGTGCCCGCGCCGGGCCGGACGCTGACGGGCTCGGTGGTGTCGGCGGACGCGGAGGGGCTCCGGCTGGACTGCGACGGGGTGCCCGTGGTGGTGCCCGGGGAGCTGGTCGAATCGCTCGTACGGCACGGCTGGGCGCTCACCGCGCACCAGGCGGCGGGGATGCGGTGGCCGGCCGTTGTCGTGGTGCTGCCCGGCGACTCGGCGCAGGGCCTGAACCGGCCCTGGGTGTACACGGCCTTCAGCCGGGGCGAGCGCCATCTCTCCGTGGTCCACGGCGTCGACCAGGCGCTCGCGCAGGCTGTGGCTGGGGTCGGGGCCGCCGAGCGGACGACGCGGCTCCGTGCGCTCCTGGAGGGCCTGCTGACGGCCGCGGTGTGACCCGGACGGTCTACGGCCCGCCCGCGGGATTCGCGGGCGGGCCGTAGTCCGTGTCGTACGACGCGGTCAGGCGTCCTGTTCCTCCAGGTCGCCGAGGTCCCTGTCGCCGTCGAAATCGTCCTCGTCGAAGACCGAGCTGACGTCGAAGCGGCAGACGACCTGCTGCGGGTCGGCCTGTTCGAAGGGGGCGCTGAGCCATTCGCCGGGCTCCGGAAGGTCGTCGGCGGCCGACACCCAGAGTGTCGAGTCGCCCTCCTCCAGGCCGAACTCCTTGTGCCGGGACGCGATCTCGTCCGGTTCGTACTCGCCGAAGAGCACGCCGACAGCGGCGTGCACGCTGGCGCCGACGACCGCCACGGTCTCGGCGTCCCCGTCGACGTCGGCGATGCGCTGTGCCTGAGCGAGCAGCCTCCGCGGCTCCGCCACCGCGTAGTCGCGGCGGATGAGCACGCTGAGCGCGTTCGGCTCCTCCGGGCCCGTGTAGGGCGGCAGGGAGTCGTCCGTGCCGGGGATCTCGAAGGGGGTGACCTCGTCGTAGAGGTCGTAGAGCCGCTCGTCGTACGCCTCCGCCGCGGTGGCAAGGGCGTTGAACGCTTCGGAAACCGCCGGGTCGTCCTCACCCGTGCGGCGTTCGACCGCCGCGAGGTGACGGTCCAGCGCGACCTTGACCGCCTCGGCGGCGGCACGTACCTCGGCAGCCGTGGGCTGCGCAGCATCAGACATAGAGCAGACGCTATCCGTACCGGGCCTCTGCCCGCACAATAGATGCGATGCCGGAATACGAATTTGTCGACGTGTATGTGCCGCGCGGGGTGTCCCGCAGCGACGCGACCCGCCTGCTGACAGACCACGCCGAGTACGGACACTGGGAAATGGACCGACTGAGCCTGCACCGGGACGGCAGTCGCAGAGTGCGGCTGCGCAGACGCATCATCCGTCAGGTACGCGCCACCTGGTGAACGACGACGGGGTGGGTCCCCGCTTGTGCGGAGGCCCACCCCGTGGCCGTACCGGGCTGAACGGGTGCTGGTACCGGTGCGCCCCTAAGAGGTGGCGCGGGTGCGGCGGTAGATGACGGTGCCCGCGAGGAGCAGGGCCGCGCCGGCCGGGATCACCAGTCCGAGCCCGTCGCTGCCGGTCCGGGCCAGCGCCTCGGTGCCCTCGGAGGCGGGCGCGTCGACGGCCTTGGTGTCCGGGCTGTTCGGGGACGGCGGGACGGCGCGATCCGTCGGGGGCTTCGGGGTACCCGGGTTCTCGGGCTTGCCCTCGGTCGGCGGTGCGGGGGTGTCCGCGTTCTCGCAGTCGTTGCCGAAGCTGGGGTTCAGCGCACCGACGACGTCGACGCTGTTCCCGCAGACGTTCACGGGGACGTCGAGCGGCACCTGGATCAGGTTGCCGGAGCCCACACCGGGTGAGTTCCCGGTGCCGCCCTCCGCGTGCGAGCCGCCGCCGGGACCGCCGCCGTGCGAGCCGCCCTTGCCGTCGCCGTGGTCCTTGCCGCCGTGCGAGCCGCCACCCTGGGAGCCGCCGTGCTGCGAGCCGCGACCGGCGTCCGACGTGTTCGCGCAGCGGTTGCCCATGGCGGGGTTCAGCACTCCGACGACGTCGACGGTGTTGCCGCAGACGTTGACCGGGACGTGCACCGGGACCTGGACGTTGTTCCCGGACAGCACGCCCGGGGAGTTCGCCGCTGTTCCAGCGGCACCCGAGTCCGCGTGCGCGTAGCCGCCGCCGAGGGCGAGCACGCCCCCGGCCGCCGCCACGGTGATCAGGCCTTTGCGCGTGACCTGTCTCATAGCTTGTTCCTGCCTTCTGCTTACCGGATACCCCGGGCACGACGCCTGGGGCTGGATGCCCGGCGGCCCCGGAGCGCATGGCGCGCGCTCCGGGGCCACTGGGCTCAGACCCTTACGGGTTGAGGTACAACGTCACGCGTTGACGCAGGTGTTGCCGAAGGCGGGGTTCAGCAGCCCGATCACGGAGACCGTGTTGCCGCACAGGTTCACCGGAATGTGGATGGGCACCTGGACGACATTGCCCGAGAGCACACCGGGGGAACCGACAGCGGCACCCTGGGCACCGGAGTCAGCGACGGCCATGCCCGCGCCCGCGAGCACGAGACTGCCGGTGGCAGCCGCAGCGGCGACGACCTTCTTGATCATTATTCCTCCTTGTTGGCAAACGCGGTCCCAACCTCGGACCGCACACATGTAACGAGAAGGAGCTAATGAGGCTACGAGCGTATGGTCGCATTCACTCTTCTCAGTCAAGGGCGTACGCACTGGCGAATACCGCCCCGGCCGATGTCAGCTGGCGTCGATGAAACGGTCCAGCACCCGTACCCCGAACTTGAGACCGTCCAGCGGCACCCGCTCGTCCACACCGTGGAACATCCCCGCGAAGTCCAGCTCCGGCGGGAGCTTGAGCGGGGCGAAGCCGAAGCCGCGGATGCCGAGGTCGTCGAAGGACTTGGCGTCCGTGCCGCCCGAGAGCATGTAGGGGACGGCCCGCGCGATCGGGTCCTCCGCGACGAGCGCGGTCTGCATGGCGTCCACGAGCCGGCCGTCGAAGCTGGTCTCCAGGGCCTTGTCGCCGTGCACGTCCTCGCGCTTCACCCGCGGGCCGATGATCCGGTCGATGTCGGCGAGGAACTCCTCCTCGTAACCGGGCAGGAAGCGGCCGTCGACATGGGCGGTGGCCTGGCCGGGGATCACGTTCACCTTGTAGCCGGCGCCGAGCATGGTGGGTGCGGCGGAGTTGCGCAGGGTGGCGCCGATCATCTTCGCGATGCCGCCGAGCGTGGCGAGCGTGCCCTCCATGTCCTCCGGGTCGAGCGGGACACCGAGCGCGTCGGACAGCTCGTCCAGGAAGGACCGCACGGTCTTGGTCATCCGTACGGGCCATTCGTGCCGGCCCAACCGGGCCACCGCCTCGCACAGTTCGGTGATCGCGTTGTCCTTGTTGGTCATCGAGCCGTGCCCGGCCGTGCCGTCCACGGTCAGCCGCATCCAGTGCATGCCCTTCTGCGCCGTCTCGACGAGATACAGGCGCAGGTTCTCGTTGACGGTGAAGGAGAAGCCGCCGACCTCGCTGATCGCCTCGGTGACGCCCTCGAAGAGTTCGGGGTGCTTGTCCACGAGGTACCGGGCCCCGTACGTACCGCCGGCCTCCTCGTCGGCCAGGAAGGCGAGGACGATGTCCCGCGGGGGCTTGCGTCCGCTGCGGAGCCTGTCCCGCACCACGGCGAGGGTCATGGCGTCCATGTCCTTCATGTCGACCGCGCCGCGCCCCCAGAGGCAGCCGTCGGCGATCTCGCCGGCGAACGGGTCGTGCGTCCAGTCGTCCGCGTTGGCGGGGACGACGTCGGTGTGGCCGTGGATGAGCAGCGCGGGCCTGGAGGGGTCCTCGCCGGCGATCCTGGCGACGGTGGAGGCGCGGCCCTTGTGGGACTCGAAGATCCGCGGTTCGAGACCCACCTCGGCCAGCTTCTCCGCCACGTACTCGGCGGCCAGCCGTTCGCCGGGGCCCGAGTGGTCGCCGTAGTTGCTGGTGTCGATCCGGATCAGATCGCGGCAGAGGTCCACGACCTCGTCCTCGCCCGAGACCGTCCCGCCCGTGTTCGACTCGCTCACGCTGCTCACTCCCGCTGTCGGTGCCGCTGCCGTTGCCGGTGGTCGCTCCATCCTGCCACCGGGGCGGGATCGGGCAGTGCCCGATGTTTGCTATGGTTTTCCACGTCGGAACGGCCTGCGGTCGTCCCGAAGACACCTTGTCCGGGTGGCGGAATGGCAGACGCGCTAGCTTGAGGTGCTAGTGCCCTTTATCGGGCGTGGGGGTTCAAGTCCCCCCTCGGACACCAGCGTTGACGGAGTGCCGGCCGGGATCCTTTCCCGGTCGGCACTCCGCGTTTCACGACCCGTCCGGCCACCGCGCACGGGAGAACCGCGCGGATTGTTGCCGGCGCGTAAAACATTGCCGAATTCTGGATTTCCCCACTCCCCGTACCGCTCATGACGGTCCGGCCGGACCACCCCTAAGATCCGGGACGAACTCCCAGGCCAGGGCAGGGATCCAGCAGAATAGGGGTTGCCCGCCGAGGGACGCGCTGACACGTTTGCCATGCAATTCTCAGCCGACGTGTGCCCCCGGAATGAGGCGACGGAAACAACATGACTCTCGCGCCCAGCGATACGCAGCCGTGGATTCGACGCTTTCGACCGGCGTCCGAGGCACGTACACAATTGGTGTGCCTGCCGCACGCGGGAGGGTCCGCGCCGTTCTTCCTGCCGATGACCAAGGCGCTCGCCCCCGAGACCGATGTGCTGGCCGTCCAGTATCCGGGCCGGCAGGACCGGCGCGACGAGAAGGGCATCAGCAGCATTCCGGAGCTGGCCGACGCAGTGGCGCGTGAGCTGCTGGAGTGGGCGGACCGGCCCATGACCCTCTTCGGTCACAGCATGGGCGCGTCCGTGGCGTTCGAGGTCGCGCGGCGGCTGCGCGACGCGGACGTGGAGGTGCTCGGGCTGATCGTCTCGGGCCGGTGCGCGCCGCCCTGCCGGTGCATAGCGAAGCGGCAGCTCTTCACCGACGAGCACATACTCGACAACGTCCGCAGGCTGAGCGGCACGGACTCGCAGGTCCTCGGTGACGACGACGTCGTACGGATGATCCTGCCGGCCCTGCGCAACGACTACGCGGCCGTCCTGTCGTACCGCAGCGAGCCGGGGGCGTCGGTCCCGTATCCCCTCGTGGCACTGATGGGCGACTCCGATCCGCAGGTACCGCTCGTCGACGCGCGGGGGTGGGCCGATCACACGGAGGCGGAGTTCGACATGCACGTCTTCCCCGGCGGCCACTTCTACCTCAACGACCAGCCCGCCGCCGTGGCGAACACGGTCAGGCAGCACATCAGGCGGTGGGCCACCGCCGACGCCGCGCGGGACCGCGTCGCCTGAGGCGACGACACGGCCCGCGCCACGCGTTCGACCGTCCCTGTCTCAACCGCCCTCGCGGATCCAGTCGTCCAGCCGCGGCGCCTCGTCGCCGACGGTGGTCGAGTCGCCGTGCCCCGTACGGACGACCGTCTCGGGCGGTAGCGTCAGCAGCCGCTCGCGAATCGACTCGATGATCGTCGGGAAGTGCGAGAAGGACCGCCCGGTGGCGCCGGGCCCGCCCTGGAAGAGCGTGTCGCCCGTGAAGACGGTGGACAGCCCCGGGGCGTACAGACAGACCGCGCCGGGCGCGTGACCGGGCGTGTGCAGCACGGTGAGGGTGGTACCGGCGACGGACAGGCTCTGACCGTCGGCCAGTTCGCCGTCCGGGAGCCGGTCCGGGTGGGTCTGCTTCCACAGCGGCAGGTCGTCCGGGTGCAGCAGGATCGGCGCGCCGGTGGCGGCGGCGAGCGCCGGCGCCGCGTCGATGTGGTCGTTGTGCGCGTGGGTGCAGACGATGGCGCGCAGCGTCCGGCCGCCGAGCGCCGTCTCGATGGCCGTGGCGTCGTGGGCCGCGTCGATGACGATCGCCTCGGTGTCGTCGCCGACGATCCAGACGTTGTTGTCGACGTCCCAGGTGCCGCCGTCGAGCGAGAACGTGCCGGAGGTGACGAGGTGGTCGACGCGCGCGGCGGGGGCGGTGGCGGCCATCAGAGCATCACGACCGAGCGCAGGACGTCACCCTCGTGCATACGGGCGAACGCCTTCTCCACGTCTGCGAGTCCGATGGTCTCGGTGACGAACGCGGCGAGGTCGATACGGCCCTGCTGGTGCAGGTCGATCAGCAGGGGGAAGTCGCGGGACGGCAGACAGTCGCCGTACCAGGACGACTTGAGCGAGCCGCCGCGCCCGAAGACGTCGAGCAGCGGCAGTTCGATCTTCATCTCCGGGGTGGGGACCCCGACCAGGACCACCGTGCCGGCCAAGTCGCGCGCGTAGAAGGCCTGGTTGTACGTCTCCGGGCGGCCGACCGCCTCGATGACGACATCGGCTCCGAAGCCCCCGGTCAGTTCGCGGATCGCCTCGATGGCGTCGGTGGTGCGGGAGTTGACGGTGTGGGTGGCGCCCATCGTCTTCGCCGTGGCCAGCTTGCGGTCGTCGATGTCGACGGCGATGATCCGCGCCGCGCCCGCGAGGCGGGAGCCGACGATCGCCGCGTCGCCGACTCCGCCGCAGCCGATGACGGCGACGGAGTCGCCCCGGCCGACGTTGCCGGTGTTGATCGCCGCGCCGATGCCCGCCATGACGCCGCAGCCGAGCAGGCCGGCGACGGCCGGTGCGACCGACGGGTCGACCTTGGTGCACTGCCCGGCGGCGACCAGGGTCTTCTCCGCGAAGGCGCCGATGCCCAGTGCCGGGGACAGCTCCGTGCCGTCCGTCAGGGTCATCTTCTGCGTGGCGTTGTGGGTGTTGAAGCAGTACCAGGGCCTGCCTCGCAGACACGCCCGGCAACTGCCGCAGACGGCACGCCAGTTGAGAATGACGAAGTCACCGGGGGCGACATCGGTGACACCGGCGCCGACCGACTCCACGACGCCCGAAGCCTCGTGGCCGAGGAGGAAGGGGTAGTCGTCACTGATCCCGCCCTGCTTGTAGTGCAGGTCGGTGTGGCAGACCCCGCATGCCTGGATCTTCACCACGGCCTCGCCGGGGCCGGGATCGGGGATCAGAATCGTCTCGATCCGCACCGACTCGTTCTTGCCGGGCGCCACGACGCCTTGCACCTGCTGCGACATGCCTGGACCTGCCTCTCCATCGAGCTGAAGGGCCAAGTCTGACACCGCGCCCCGCCGGGCCCCGCGCTCAGGGCGCCAGTACGTCGAGTTCCTGGAGGGCGCCGACGGCGATCTCCCGGGTCAGCGCCTCCGCGCGGGCCGCGTCCCGTTCCCGTACGGCCTCGGCGACCCGTACGTGCAGGGTCACGGCCGCCGGGTCCGGGTCGTGGAACATCACCTCGTGTCGCGTACGGCCCGTCAGGACCTCCGCGACCACATCTCCGAGCCGCGCGAACATCTCGTTGCCCGACGCGTCGAGAACCACCCGGTGGAAGGCGATGTCGTGGCGCAGATAGCCCTCCAGCTGGTGGCCGCGTGAGGTGGCGACCATCCCGAGCGCCTGCTCGGTGAGGGCGGCGCACTGCTCGGGCGTGGCGTGCGTGGCGGCGAGACCGGCGGCGACCGGTTCGATCGCGGAGCGCAGCACGGTCAGCGAGCGCAGTTGGCGCGGCCGGTCGTTGCCGGCGAGCCGCCAGCGGATGACCCGCGGGTCGTAGACGTTCCACTCGCGGGCGGGCCGCACCGTCACCCCGACGCGGCGGCGGGACTGCACGAGGTGCATCGATTCGAGGACGCGGACCACTTCGCGTACCACGGTGCGCGAGACGTCGAAGCGCCGCGCGACCTCGTCGGTGCGCACGACGCCGCCCTCGGGGTACTCGCCCCCGGTGATGGCGAGGCCGAGGGTGTCGAGCACATGGGTATGCAGGCCCCGGCCTTCTGTGGTCATGACGGAAGCCTACGGGGCGGGCTCGGAGAAGAAAAAATATGACGTGTGGGTTACGACACCTTGAATACGTCGTACATATGCGTTTCAGTAGCGCGAAGGCAGTGGAGCACGTGAAGACAGCGAGGCATCAGATGAACACCCCCCACGTCGTCGTGGTGATGGGCGTGGCAGGTACCGGCAAAACGACCGTCGGTCCCCTGCTGGCCGCCGCACTGGGCGTTCCGTACGCCGAGGGCGACGACTTCCACCCCCCTGCGAACATCGCCAAGATGTCCGCCGGCACCCCTCTGGACGACGACGACCGCCGGCCCTGGCTCGACGCGATCGGGCGCTGGGCGCACGGCCGGGCCGGGCTCGGCGGCGTGGTCAGCAGCTCGGCGCTCAAGCGCGCCTACCGGGACCGGCTGCGGGCGGTGGCGCCCGACGCCGTCTTCCTGCATCTCACCGGCGAACGGGCCCTGATCGAGCGGCGGATGGCGGACCGCAAGGGGCACTTCATGCCCACCGCCCTGCTGGATTCGCAGTTCGCCACGTTGCAGCCGCTGGGCGACGACGAGGCGGGCGTCACCGTCGACGTGGCGGGCACGCCCGAGGAGATCGCCGAACGGGGCGTCGCCGCGCTGCGCCGTCTCGACCGTCCCCACGAGTCGGAACCCGTTTGAACCGACCCGAAATGATCTGAAGATCACCTGAACTCACCTGCCGGACAAACCGGTCCGCCGAATTTCCGAACGCCCCGAATCTCCCCGAACTAAGGAACCCCCGTGACCAGTCTCAGTGTCGAGACGCTGGCAGCGGACGCCGTAGAACCGATCACCTCGGCCGGCAACACGCAGCTGGGCATCGCCGTTCTCGCCGGCATTGCCGTCATCGTCCTGCTCATCACCAAGTTCAAACTGCACGCCTTCCTCGCGCTGACCATCGGCACGCTGGCACTCGGCGCCTTCGCCGGCGCCTCCCTGGGCGACACGATCACCAGCTTCTCCACCGGTCTCGGCTCCACCGTCGCGGGTGTCGGCGTGCTGATCGCGCTCGGCGCGATACTCGGCAAGCTGCTCGCGGACTCGGGCGGCGCCGACCAGATAGTCGACACGATCCTCAGCCGGGCGAGCGGGCGCGCCATGCCCTGGGCGATGGTCCTCATCGCCTCGGTGATCGGGCTCCCGCTGTTCTTCGAGGTCGGCATCGTGCTGCTGATCCCGGTCGTGCTGCTGGTCGCCAAGCGCGGCAACTTCTCCCTGATGCGGATCGGTATCCCGGCGCTGGCCGGTCTCTCGGTCATGCACGGGCTGATACCGCCGCATCCCGGCCCGCTCGTCGCGATCGACGCCATCGGCGCCGACCTCGGCGTCACACTGGCGCTGGGCCTGGTCATCTCCATACCGACGGTGATCATCGCCGGTCCGCTGTTCTCCCGCTACGCCGCGCGCTGGGTGGACATCCAGCCGCCCGAGCGGATGCTCCAGACGCTGGAGAAGCGCTCCTCCGACGACACGGACAAGCGCCCGAGCTTCGCCGCCACCGTCGCGACGGTCCTGCTGCCCGTCGTCCTGATGCTGGTCAAGGCACTGGTCGACATCGTCGTGGACAATCCGGAGAACCAGGTCCAGAAGGTCGCCGACGTCGTCGGCTCCCCGCTGATCGCGCTGCTCGCCGCCGTACTCGTCGGCATGTTCACCCTCGGGCGCGCCGCCGGATTCACCAAGGACCGGCTCGCCTCGACCGTCGAGAAGTCCTTCGGGCCCATCGCGGGCGTGCTGCTGATCGTCGCCGCGGGCGGCGGTTTCAAGCAGACCCTGATCGACGCGGGCGTCGGCCAGATGATCCTTGAGTTCTCCGAGAACTGGTCGATCCCCGCGCTGCTGCTGGGCTGGCTGATCGCGGTGGCGATCCGGCTGGCGACCGGCTCGGCGACCGTCGCGACGATCTCCGCCGCCGGTCTCGCGGCGCCCCTCGCCGCCGACATGTCGACGTCGCACGCCGCGCTGCTGGTGCTGGCGATCGGCGCCGGTTCGCTCTTCTTCAGCCATGTCAACGACGCGGGATTCTGGCTGGTGAAGGAGTACTTCGGGATGGACGTCGGCCAGACGATCAAGACCTGGTCGGTGATGGAGACGATCATCTCCGTCGTCGGTCTCGGCTTCGTGATGCTGCTCTCGCTGATCGTCTAGCGCGGTACGTCCCCCGCCCGGGCGGGGCGGGTCACTCCTCCTCTTTCCACAGAGGGTGTTCCCGTTCCGCCCAGGGCCGTTCCACCGACCCGGTCCGCATACCGCGCCGTGCCTCCGGGTCGGCGAACGCCATCCCGATGTGCCCGACCAGTACGAGCCCCACGGCCAGCGACAGCCAGTCGTGCACGAACGTGGCGCTCGTCCGCCACACCAGCGGCGTCAGCCAGGTGAACCACATCATCAGGCCCGTCGCGAGCATGACCAGTACGGCTCCGGCGATCCAGCCGCCGTACACCTTCTGCCCGGCGTTGAACTTGCCCGCGGGCCGCGATTCCGGCCGGAAGTCGCGGCGCCGTACCGCCCGCAGCCACTCCTTGTCGTGCGGCGCGAAGCGGTTCAGCCGCCGCAGATCGGCGCGGAACGACGCGGACGCGAGCCCCACGAGGAACGGCGCGGGCAGCAGCAGCCCCGACCACTCGTGCAGGGTGACCACCAGATGGCGGCGGCCGACGAGTTCGGCGAGCTGGGGTACGTACAGGCAGGCCGCCGTCACCACGCACACCAGCGTCAGGACGCCGGTCGCGCGGTGGACCAGCCGCTCCGCGCGGCTGAACCGCCGCCGCAGGCGGGGACGCGGGTCCGGCCGGTCAGACGGTCGGGGTGTCGGTGCGGCCGTTGGACCGCCCGACCCAGGCGTCGACGTCATAGCCGCGCTCCTCCCAGTAACCGGGGCGGACGTCGGAGGTGACGGAGATCCCGGAGAGCCATTTCGCCGATTTGTAGAAGTACATGGGCGCCACGTAGAGCCGCACCGGCCCGCCGTGCGCGTGCTCGACCGGCTTGTCCCGCATCCTGAGCGCCACCAGGACATCGGGCCGCCTGGCCTGCTCCATGGTCAGGCTCTCGCTGTAGGTGCCGTCGAAGCAGGTGAAGCGCACGGCCTTGGCGTCGGGCCGTACCCCCGCCGCGTCCAGGATCCGCGACAGCCGTACTCCCTCGAACGGTGTTTCCGGCACGCGCCAGCCGGTGACGCACTGGACGTCACGGACCATGCGGGTCTGCGGCAGATTCCGCAGAGCGTCGAGCGTGTACGTGGTGGGCCGGTCGACCAGCCCGTCCACCTTCAGCCGGTAGTTCTCGGGGCCCTTGCGGGGTACGGAGGTGGCCACCGAGTAGTAGCGGAACCCGCCCCCGTTGGGCAGCAGCCCGGTCAGCCCCGTCGGATCGCTGTCGGACACGGCGCCCAGGAAGGATTCGAGCCCCCGCTGGAGATAGGGCGCCGTGACGACGCCCGCCGCGCCGAGGCCGAGCATGGAGAGCACCAGGCGGCGCCCGACGGGCGTGCCCTCCGGGTCGGTGTCTGGAGTGGTCACCTCTTGATTCGAACACCACCGGGGCCCGGAAGCCAGGGCCGACGGCTTTCCGTCATGGTTTCGTCAGGTCCGGCAGACTGACGCCCATGGAGACGCCCCAGGAACACCGCGATGAACATCCCGATGGACCCAGCGAACCCCGTGAACCCCGTGAAGCCCTCCCGCCCTTACTGCTCGCCTTCCCCGGGCCGCTGCGTGATCAGCTGGTCGCGGCCGTCCTGTCCGGGGAGAAGGTCTCGACCACGGGCCTGCTCGCCGAGTACGAGGCGGAGAAGGAGGAGCTGCCACCGGTCGGCGAGCGCTCGGCGCTGATCGACTCGGACGGCCGGGAGGTCGCCGTCGTCGAACTGACGGAGGTACGGGTGCTGCCGCTGGGCGAGGTCGATCTCCAGCACGCGCTCGACGAGGGCGAGGGGTACGAGTCGGTGGCGGCCTGGCGCGCGGGCCACGAGGCGTTCTGGCACAGCGACGAGATGCGCGAGGCGCTGGGCGACCCGTCGTACACGGTGCACGACGGGACGCCGGTGGTGGCGGAACGTTTCCGGGTCGTGGAGCGCCGGTAGCGCGGTGGCCCGGGAGCGTCGGCCCGGTCGCGCGCTCCCGGGCCCGCTCGTCCCCGATCGCCGGGCGGGCCGTGTGTCGTGTCCCCGATCGCCGGGCGGGCCGGGAGTCAGCCCACCGCCTCCGCCGCCGCCCGCCCGGCCGCGCGCCCGGAG
>NZ_JARJHW010000039.1:0-47233 GCF_040560175.1 Streptomyces panacea | reverse complement strand
CCGTCGCCGACTACCTCTTCGAGGAGCTGACGAGCGGCCCGCCCGGTTTCGTCACGGGCGCGGCGGCCCGCGCGCTGCTCGACGGCTTCCACCGCTCCCCGGGCGGCCCCGCGCTGGCCGAGGATCTGAAGCAGGCGCGGGAGGACGGCCTCGCCGCCCGCCGGCAGCTCGTGGAGACCTGGCTCACCTCGTACAGCGCCACCGCCGACGGACCCACCGACCCCGGCGACCTGACCGAGGCGGTGGCCGTCGAACTCTGCCCGGAACTCGACCGGTACGGCTCCACGGCGCGCCTCACCACCGAGGTGGACGGCCTGCTCGGCAGCCATCCGCGCGTCACCGGCCGCCGGATGACGGTACGGATCGACGAACTCCTCCTCAGGACGCGGGACTTCCGTGAGCACACGGTGCCCGGCTTCCGCGCGTACCAGCGCCGACGCACCGCCTTGGTGGCCGCCGAGCGGGCCCGGCTGCGGCTGGACGAGTTCCGGCCCCGGGTGATGTCCTCCTTCGTACGGAACCGGCTCGTCGACGAGGTCTACCTGCCGCTCGTCGGCGACAACCTCGCCAAGCAGCTCGGCACGTCCGACGACAGCAGGCGCACCGACACCAACGGCCTGCTGCTGCTCGTCTCACCGCCCGGCTACGGCAAGACGACGCTCATGGAGTACGTCGCCGACCGGCTCGGCCTCCTCCTGGTGAAGATCGACGGCCCGGCGCTCGGCCGGACCGTCACCTCGCTCGACCCGGCCGAGGCGCCGAACGCCACCGCGCGCCGGGAGGTCGAGAAGATCAACTTCGCGCTGGCGGCGGGCAGCAACACGCTGCTCTACCTGGACGACATCCAGCACACGTCACCGGAGCTGCTCCAGAAGTTCATCGCGCTGTGCGACGCGCAACGCCGGATCGAGGGCGTGTGGGAGGGCGAGGCGCGCACGTACGACCTGCGGGGCAAGCGGTTCGCGGTCTGCATGGCCGGCAATCCGTACACCGGGGCCGGCGGGCGCTTCCGGGTCCCCGACATGCTCGCGAACCGCGCGGACGTCTGGAATCTCGGCGATGTGCTGACCGGCAAGGAGGACGTGTTCGCGCTGAGCTTCGTGGAGAACGCGCTCACGTCCAACCCGGTGCTCGCTCCACTCGCCGGCCGCGACCGGCGCGATCTCGACGTGCTGGTGCGCCTCGCGGCGGGCGATCCGACCGCCGTGTCGAACACCCTGATCCATCCGTACGCCCCCGCCGAGCTGGACCGTGTCGTCGCCGTCCTGCGGCATCTGCTGACGGCCCGGCGCACGGTCCTCGCCGTGAACGAGGCGTACATCGCGTCGGCGGCACGCACGGACGAGTCGCGTACCGCACCGCCGTTCCAGCTCCAGGGTTCGTACCGCGACATGAACAAGATCGCCGCGCGGATCGACCCGGTGATGAACGACGCGGAGCTGTCGGCCGTCGTCGACGACCACTACGCGGGCGAGGCCCAGACGCTCACCACGGGCGCCGAGGCGAATCTGCTGCGGCTGGCCGAGCTGCGATCGTCACTGACACCCGAACAGGCCGACCGCTGGACGGAGATCAAGGCGACCTACATACGGAGGCAGGCACTCGGCGGCCCGGAGGGCGACCCCATGACACGGGCGGTCGCGGCGCTGGGCCTGCTGGCCGACCGCGTCGCGGCGGTGGAGTCGGCGATCACCGCCGCCGCAATAGCCGGGGTCACTACACGCTGACGGGCCGCCGCCACGCCGGATCGCGGCCGGTCACCGCCAGCAGTGCCTCGAACGGCGTCGCGTCCTCCCCTACGGGGAAGGGCTCGCCGAAGACGTGCATCTTCCGGGCCGTGGGCGCCAGCGCCGCGAACTCGTCGTTCAGCATCCGTACGACGGCGGCGTCCGGCTCGTACGGCTGCCCGGTCGCGCGCGCCAGGTCCCAGGAGTGCACGGTCAGGTCGCCCAGGGCCATCGCGCCGACGGTCCGCGCGGGCATGTTCATGGCTCCGGTGAGGCCGTCCTCCGCGCCCGGCGCGGCCCACGCCTCGATCAGCCCGGCGATCTCGACGGCGAAGCGCTCGCGCCGGTCGTCCGACAGGCGCTCGGCCGCCGCGCCGAAGTCGGACTCGCCCTTGGCGGCGAGCACCTGGAAGTTGGTGATCACCTGGAACAGGTGGTCCAGCAGGCCGTGCACGTCGTACTCGGCACAGGGCGTGGGCAGGGTGAGCTGGTCGTCGCGCACCCCGCGCAGCACCGGGAGGGCGTCGGCGGCGGCCGCTTCGATGAGGGCGCTGATCTTGTCTGTCATGGTTCCGACGCTACGAGCGGCCGCACCTCGGCGTATTGAAAAAACGCGACATAGGATCCGGCCATGACAGGTCCCCGGCGCGACACACGAGGCATCGTCGACGCCTCCGCGCTTTTCGCGCGGGTCGATTTCCGCCGCCGCCTGCCGGCTCCTGAGCTGCGCCGGTACGTGGAGTCGTACTGGCTGATCGACTGGGACCTGTCGCGGCCGTACGCCTCCCATGTCGTCCCGCACCCCTCGGTGAACGTGGTCTTCCAGCGGTTCGGCACGGCCCCGCCCTGGGGCGAGGTCGCGGGCATCGGCCTCGAACTGTTCACGCAGAAGCTGGAGGCGCGCGGGCGGGTGTGCGGGGTGAAGTTCCGCCCCGGCGGCTTCCACCCCTTCGCCCCCGCGTGGCCGGTCTCCGAGTGGTCGGGGCGGCGGGTGCCGATCGCCGAGGTGCTGCCCGCGACGGACGCGGACGTCGACGCGATCCTCGACCCTCCTGAGGAGGACGCGCGGGTCGCCGCGCTCGACGCGTACCTGCTGGGTCTGGGCGCGCGGCCGGATCCCGGGGCCGACGAGGCGATGAGGGTGGTCGGCCTGGTCGGCGCGGACCGGACGATCCGGCGGGCGGCGCGGCTGGCGACGGCGGCCGGGCTCTCGGTGCGCTCGTTGCAGCGGCTGTTCGCCACGTACGTGGGAGTCGGGCCGAAGTGGGTCATCCTCCGGCACCGCATCCACGAGGCGCTGGAGCGCGCCGAGGCGGACGAGGAGCTCGACTGGGCCGCTCTGGCGGCCGAGCTGGGCTACAGCGACCAGGCGCATCTGGTGCGGGACTTCACAGCGACGGTGGGCGTGCCGCCGACGGCGTACGCGCACTCGATTCAGTAGGCCCCCGTCACGGCGACGACGCCCCGGCCGTGAGCGGCGGCGTACCGGAGCACGCGCAGCGGCCCGGCCAGCAGTCCTGCGCCGTCGAACTCCCCCTCCGGCGCGTCGGTCATCGCGTACGCCCAGGCGTCGACGCGGGCGAGCACCTCCGTCCGCCGGGGCCCCGTCACGGCCAGCACGGACTCGGCGTCCGGCAGCACGGCCCGCACCTCGTCGGCGGTGAGGAGGAAGTCCCCGAACCAGCCCGGCAGTTGGGCGGACGCCTCGGCGCCCAGCCCGTGGTGGAGCGCGGTCGCGGGCTCCCCCTTCCGTACGGCCACGGCGAACAGCCCCTCCGGGTCGGTCCCGTCGGCCTCGGCCCGGTGCAGGAGGTCGGTCGCCGCCTCCCGCATGGCCGCCACGGCGGGCGCGGTCGGGCCGCCGCCGCGCGCGAAAGCGGCGAAGCGACGCGCGGCGGCGGTCGGGCCCGGCGTGAAGTACGGCTCGCGGTCGCCGCCGCCCAGCCACCAGCGAAGATCGTCGGCGCAGCCGTCCGGGACCGTCCAGGTCTCGTCGAGATGGGCGAACCGCCGGGGCAGGGCGACGACCTCGGCGTCCGGTACGGCGCCGACGGACCAGACGCCGGTGTAGCTCATGTGACCGCACCTCCCGCTCGGCGGTTCCGTTGTCAGTGCCTCGCTCTACAGTCGGTCCCATGGAGATGAAAGCACCCCGGGTGCGGCTGGAGCCATGGTCGGAGGGGGATCTCGGGCTGCTGCGCGCCGGGAACGCGCCGGAGCTGATGACGCACCTCGGCGGTCCCGAGACGGAGGACCAGCTGCTGGCCAGGCACCACAGGTACGTCACGCTGAGCGCCGACCGGACGGGCAAGGGCAGGATGTTCCGGATCGTCCTGCTGCCGGACGGGGAGCCGGTGGGGAACACCGGCTTCTGGGAGACCACCTGGCAGGGGCAGGACGTGTACGAGACGGGCTGGGGCGTGCTCGGGGAGTTCCAGGGCCGCGGGCTCGCGGTGGCGGCGACGAAGGCGGTGGTGGAGCGGGCGCGGGCGGAGCGCAAGCACCGCTGTCTGATGGCGTACCCGTCGGTGGGCAACGGCGCGTCGAACGCGGTGTGCCGCAAGGCGGGCTTCGAGCTGCTCGGGGAGAGCGACTTCGAGTATCCGGTCGGCCACATGATGCGGTGCAACGAGTGGCGGCTGGACCTTGAGGCGGGCCTCCAGGCGGACCTCGCGGCGGGCGTCGAAGCGGAGCCCGAAGCGGGCGTCGAAGCGGAATGAAGCACGGCCGGGGCCCCGGTCACGCCGGGACCCGGGGCCACGGTCCCACCCGCGCGGAAAGCCCTGGCCCACCTCGCGGCCCGATGTCATG
The DNA here is from genome assembly GCF_040560175.1 of Streptomyces panacea. Classification (NCBI taxonomy): domain Bacteria; kingdom Bacillati; phylum Actinomycetota; class Actinomycetes; order Kitasatosporales; family Streptomycetaceae; genus Streptomyces; species Streptomyces panacea. The sequence continues at coordinate 42,695 of NZ_JARJHW010000039.1, read as the reverse complement.
CTGGCGAGGTGAACGGACCGGAGATCCACCTCACCTTCGCCCCTGAGCTGCACGTCTTCGTCCCGGCCGGGCGGCGCGACGGGCCCACGGCCGTGGTCACGGACGGCTCGTCCACGCTCGGCCATGTCGTCGAATCCCTCGGCGTCCCGCTCACCGAGGCCGGCCAACTCCTCGTCGGCGGACGCCCGGTGGCCACGTCGCACATCCCGTCGGCGGGCGAGTCGGTGGAGGTCCGGGCGGTGGCCCGGCCGCAGCGCGTACCGGGCGCGCCGCTGCGCTTCCTGCTCGACGTCCACCTCGGCACCCTCGCGCGCCGGATGCGGCTGCTGGGCATCGACGCGGCGTACGAGAGCGAGGACATCGGCGACGCGGCGCTGGCCACGCTCTCGGCCGAGGAGCGGCGGGTGATGCTCTCCCGCGACCGGGGTCTGCTGCGGCGCCGGGAGATCTGGGCGGGGGCGTACATCTACAGCGACCGCACGGACGACCAGCTGCGGGACGTGCTGGAACGGTTCGCGCCCGCGCTCGCCCCGTGGACGCGCTGCACGGCGTGCAACGGGCGGCTCGGGGCGGCGGACAAGGACTCGGTCGAGGACCGGCTGGAGCAGGGCACGCAGCGTACGTACGACGTGTTCGCGCAGTGCACGGCCTGCGGCCGGGTCTACTGGCGCGGTGCGCACCACGCGCGTCTGGCGGCGATCGTCGACGAGGCCGTACGCGAATTCGGCGGCGCGGCGGCGTAGTTGGCGGGCCCGGCTCGCCGAAGCCCTCAGTAGACGTACAGATCGCCGGTCGCGGGGACGAGCACATGGTGCTTGTCGTTGTCCGGGTTGCGGTCGTCGGCGCCGCCGTTCCAGACGGTGGCGATGTCCACGGATACCTCGGCGGGATCGCCGATCGTCCGCAGGTCGAGCAGGAACTCGCTGCCCCGCCCGTCCGCCCGCAACGCGCCCGCCTGGCAGTACACGATCTGGTTCCCGCCCCACACACAGGCGTCCGGCAGCTTCTGCCCGACGGCCAGCGGTACGGAGAAGCCCAGCCTGGCCGTCGCGCCGGCCAGGTCCGACGGGCCGTGGTTGCCGGTCGAGAGCCGTACGGCGAGGCGTCCGCCCCACAGGGAGACGTGCCCGTGGTGCGCCACGTCGGCCTCCACCGGGCCCCGTTCGGTCTCCACGCCCACCTCCACGCGCACGCCGGATCCCGCGCCCGATCCCGGGCCCACGCCGGAACCCGTACCCGAGCCGATACCCGAGCCCGTACCCGAGCCCGCGCCCGATCCGGCGCTCAGGACCACGGCCGTGGCCGCGGTGGACACCACCAACATCACTCTACGCATTCCGCCCATAATATGAAGATACCCCTAAAGCCCCTCATACTTGACCACCCGTCAGCGTGGCGAGTCGCCCCTTCCACCCTCATGGCAGGCTGACCTCATGCTTGTGGCCCGTTCCATCACCCTCTTCGCCGTCGCCGCCCTCTTCGAGATCGGCGGTGCCTGGCTCGTCTGGCAGGGCGTACGCGAACACAAGGGCTGGATCTGGATCGGCGCCGGGGTGATCGCGCTCGGCCTGTACGGCTTCGTCGCCACGCTCCAGCCGGACGGCGAGTTCGGCCGCATCCTCGCGGCGTACGGCGGCGTCTTCGTCGCCGGATCGATCGCCTGGGGCGTGGTCGCCGACGGCTACCGCCCCGACCGCTACGACATCATCGGCGCGCTGATCTGCCTCGTCGGCATGGCCGTACTGATGTACGCCCCGCGCGACCACTGAGCCGCACCGGGTGCCTATCCTGGCCGGAAGTCGATCAGCCGCCCCACCCGGATCAGCCGCCCACACGCGCGAGGAGTACGCCATGACCGCCGCCGGTACACCCACCGCCGTCGTCACCGGAGCGAGCAGCGGCATCGGAGCCGCCACCGCTCGCCAACTCGCGGCCGCGGGCCTGCACGTCGTCGTGACCGCCCGCCGCAAGGACCGTATCGAGGCGCTGGCCGCCGAGATCAACGCGGCCGGGCACTCCGCCACGGCGTACGTCCTCGACGTCACCGACCGCGCGGCCGTCGACGCCTTCGCCGCCGAACTCGGGCGCCTCCCGTCCGTCGACGTGCTGGTCGCCAACGCGGGCGGCGCGCTCGGCGCGGACCCGGTCGCCAGCGGCGACCCGGACGACTGGCGCCGGATGTTCGAGACGAACGTCATCGGCACCCTCCACACCACCCAGGCCCTGCTCCCCGCCCTCACCGCGAGCGGCAACGGCACGGTGGTGATCCTCACCTCGACCGCCGGCTTCGCCACGTACGAGGGCGGCGGCGGCTACGTAGCGGCCAAGCACGGCGAGCACGTCCTCGCCGAGACGCTGCGGCTGGAGATCGTGGGCACGCCGGTCCGCGTCATCGAGGTGGCGCCCGGCATGGTCAAGACCGAGGAGTTCGCGTCCACGCGCTTCCGCGGGGACACGGCGCGGGCGGAGAAGGTGTACGAGGGGGTCGCCGAGCCGCTCAGCGCGGAGGACGTGGCCGACACCATCACCTGGGCGGTCACCCGCCCCCACCACGTGAACATCGACCTCCTGGTGGTCCGCCCCCGGGCACAGGCGTCCAACACCAAGGTGCACAGGGAGCTCTGACGGCCACCGGCGCCGCCGTCACCAGTGCGAGGGGCACGCCAGCGCGGCCGGCGGTACGGTCGCGGCGTCGCCCCTCGCGGCGTTGAGCTGGGACTGCGTGAGGAACAGGGCGCCGGTGAGATCGGCGCCCCGCAGGTCGGCGTCCCGCAGGTCCGCTCCGATGAGATCGGCCATCCGCAGATCGGCGCCGCGCAGGTCGGCGGCGATCAGATACGCGCCCCGCAGATTCGCGCCCCGCAGGTCGGCGCCTCTGAGCTTGGCGCCCATCAGATCGGCGCCCCTGCGGTCCATCCGCTTGCGGCGGACCCCCGAGCGGACGAGCTCGCTGGTGCGCAGCAGCAGTTCGTTCACGCCCGCCCGGTGGCCGGCCACGTCCAGCTCCAGCAGGGTCTCGGCGTCGCTCGCGGCCAGCCGCCCGGTGGCGTCGAGCGCGGCCCGCAGATCGGCGTCCAGGCTGCGGGCGCCCTCCATCGTCAGGGCATCGGTCAGATACCGGAGCAGTTCGTGCAGCTGCCGCATCACGGCGAACGCGGCGTACATCGACGGCGCGCTCCCCGGGTCGTCCCGCCAGCTCGTGCCCCCGAAGGTGACCTGCGAGACCTGCTGGCCCGCGCCGAAGCAGTCGTACACCGTGCAGCCCTGGAAGCCCTCGTCCCGCAGGCGCGTATGGATGCCGCAGCGGAAGTCCGTCCGCAGGTTCGAGCACGGCTGCCCGGCCTTCTTGTCGACGGCGAAGTCCGTCGACGCCGCGAAGGGCAGCGCGACACAGCACAGCCCGAAGCAGCTTCCGCAGTCGGCGAGCAGATTGGGGCGGTCGGGCACGGCGGCGGATCTCCCGGCTCAGGTGGCAGGACTCCCGCCAGTAGACACCACACCGGGCACCGGCCGCGCGGTGCGGGCCGCCCGACAAAATCGTTTGCCGCCGGCCGCCCCCGGTGGAACGCTCGCTGTCATGACGACGCCAGTCCCCCGCGTTGACCTGCTGGTCCGCCAACTCGACATGGCCTGGGCGCTGTTCGAGTACTACCAGAAGGATCTGGACGACCGGGCCTGCCTCTGGGAACCGTCCCCCGACTGCTGGACGGTCCGCCCGGACGCCGAGGGCCACTGGGTGGCCGACTGGCAGGTCCCGGAGCCCGACCCGGTCCCCAGCACCTCGATCGGCTGGCTCACCTGGCACATCGGCTTCTGGTGGACCACCACCCTCACCCACTGTTTCGGCGAGGGAGCCCCACCCCGCGAGTCCATCCACTGGCCGGGCACCACGGAGTCCACGATCACCTGGCTGCGTTCCCTGAAGGACTCCTGGCGCACGGAACTGCTCCAACTCACGGACCCCGACCTGGACTCGAAGCACCGGACATCGGGCCTGCCCTGGGGCGAGAACGTGGAACTGGTCCATGTGGCGAGCTGGCTCAACTTCGAACTGACGAAGAACGTCGCTGAGATCGGCCTGGTCCAGCGGGCGTACGAGGCGTCCGTACGCGCCACCTGACGGCCGGCTCAGCCGGCCGCCTCGCCAAGGTGGAGTGAGGCGAGCCGCGGCAGCCGGCGCCGCATTCCCTCGGCGTCGTCGAAGTCGAAGTCCTCGCCCATGTCGTCGGGTATCTCCTCGACGCCGTGCGAGGCCCGGTACTGCTCCCACGCCTCATGGAAGGCGTCGCCGTCACCACCGGTCAGCCTCTCGAAGGCGCGGGCGGCGGCATAGAGGACCAACTCGTCGAACACCACCTGGTCGCCGTGCGATCCGACACCCCGGATCACGGCGGGATGGCCGGCCAGGCTGTCCGGCGCGAGAGCCGCCCGCTCGTACCAGTCCCGCCCGAGGCCGATCAGCCCGGCGCGGAAGTCCATGAAGCTGTCGTCCGAACAGCCACCGCCGATGAGATAGGCGGCGGCCCAGACGTCCCAGCGGTACACGGCGCCGCACAGCTCCTCGAACCGCTGCTGGAACTCCAGGATCTCGCTCTTGGAGCCCGCGGCCAGCCGGTCGACCAACGCGCCGGCGAACGGCCCGCCGTCCCCGCGCGCCGACTCGACCAGGCGCCAGAAGTCCTCCGTGTTCATGCGCGTCACTCTGCCACCGGGGTCTGACAACCGGGGATCCCGAGCGCGAGCAGGGTGGCCACGATCGGTGCGTCGGGGTCACGCGAAGGGCCCGGCCGGCCGCGGCCCGGCGATGCGCCGTGCCACGGCCGAGCGGGGGACGCGCTGGTGCGGCGTCCGCTCCCGCGGGACTTCCTCAAGCGTTCCCCCCACCCGGGCTCACCCCTTCACGCACACCAGCTGCTTGAGCTTCGCCACCACCTCGACCAGGTCCTTCTGCTGGTCGATGACCTTCTCGATCGGCTTGTACGCGCCCGGGATCTCGTCCACGACTCCGGAGTCCTTACGGCACTCCACGCCCCGCGTCTGGTCCTCCAGGTCCCGCACCGAGAACTTCTTCCGCGCGGCGTTCCGGCTCATCTTGCGGCCGGCGCCGTGCGACGCGGAGTTGAAGGACGCCTCGTTGCCGAGACCCTTCACGATGTACGACCCCGTGCCCATGGAGCCCGGGATGATCCCGTAGTCACCGCTGCCGGCGCGGATCGCGCCCTTCCGGGTGACCAGCAGGTCCATGCCGTCGTACCGCTCCTCGGAGACGTAGTTGTGGTGGCAGGAGATGACGGGCTCGAAGGTGACCCCCGCCTTCTTGAACTCCTTGTGGACGACGCTCTTGAAGAGGCCCATCATCACCGCGCGGTTGTAACTCGCGTACTCCTGCGCCCAGAACAGGTCGTTGCGGTACGCCCGCATCTCCGGGGTGTCGGAGACGAAGACCGCGAGGTCCCGGTCGATCAGGTCCTGGTTGTGCGGAAGGGCCCGCGCCACGCCGATATGGAAGTCCGCCAGTTCGTTCCCAATGTTCCGGGAACCGGAGTGCAGCATCAACCAAACAGATCCGGTCGAATCTAGGCAAAACTCGACAAAATGATTCCCGCCGCCGAGCGTTCCCATCTGCCTCACCGCCCGCTGCTGACGGAATTTGACCGCTTCCGCGATCCCGTCGAACCGCGCCCAGAAGTCGTCCCACTCGCCGCCGATCCCGTCCGGCTCGACCAGGTCGTCGTGCATCCCGCGCCCCACCGGAATGGCCTGCTCGATCCTGGAGCGCAGGCGCGACAGGTCGCCCGGGAGGTCGTTCGCCGTCAGGGACGTCTTGACCGCCGACATGCCGCAGCCGATGTCCACGCCCACCGCCGCCGGGCAGACCGCGCCCTGCATCGCGATCACCGAGCCGACCGTCGCGCCCTTGCCGAAGTGGACGTCCGGCATCACGGCGAGGCCCTTGATCCAGGGCAGCGTCGCCACGTTCCGCAGCTGCTGCATCGCGACGTCCTCGACCGACGCGGGGTCCGTCCACATGCGGATGGGGACCTTCTCGCCCGGCACTTCCACGTACGACATAGTTCCTCGATTCCCCCGAAAGTCTGATAGAGCAAAAACCGGAACCAGGACCGCCAAAACAGACAGCGAACCGGCATCCACGGCAATGCTTGAGGTACACATTGTGTCCACCGCACGCCATGCGGCGGCAAACCCTTTTCGCGTGAACTCGCCGGCTGTGCCGAACTTGGAACCAGCACGGCACCTGCGTAGTTCTCACCAGTGCGACCATTTAGAACTCATGTCCACACCGCGTAGATGAGGAGCCCAGGGACCGTGCAGCGAAAGGCGTACGTACCCGGCCTGGCGGCGCTGCTCGTGACACTCGTCGCGGGTTGTACCTCAGGCACCGGCGGCGACGGCTCCGACATCGACGCCAAGGCCGGGGTCGCCACCACGTCCACCGCGCCTCCGGGCAAGTACCAGACACTGCCCGAGCCGTGCGGATCCGTGGACCGCGCCACGCTGCGCGATCTGCTGCCGGGCGTCACCCAGCTCCCCGGGGAGCAGCGGGAGAAGGCGTTCAAGGGCACGGCGGCCGTGACGTACGACACCGATCGCCGCGTCGGGTGCTCCTGGTCGGCCGACGCCCCGAACGCCTCGCACCACCTGGTGATCGACGTCGAGCGCGTCGTGTCCTACGACCCGGCGGTGAGCGACGCCGACAAGGCGCAGGAGGTGTACGCGAAGAAGGAGGACGGCGCGGCCCTGCCGCCTCCCGTCGACGACGAAGCGGGCGACGACGGGAGCGACGACGCGGGCGACGACGCGAATCCGTCCGGATCGCCCTCAGGATCCCCCTCCGGAACGCCCTCCGACGGCAGCACCCCCAACGGCGGCACGACCACCAGCCCCTCCCCCTCCGGCAGCACGACGCCCCCGGGTCTCCAGCCCCGTCTGCTGGACAATCTCGGCGACGCGGCCTTCGTGGACGACGTCTTCGCCTCGTCCGGTTCGGCCGCCAAGCGCCGTACGGTCAGCGTGGTCTTTCGCACATCGAATGTGGTCGTGACCGTGCGGTACGCGGAGCAGCCGGCCCACCCGACGACGGTCCCCGACAGCAAGGAACTGCAGGAAAAGGCCAGGGGACTGGCCCGGAAGCTGGCCGATCAGCTCAACGAGTAGAAGGGCCGGGGCCGGGCGTCCGCCCCGGGGCGAGTCCGCGGCTCGGGCCCTGAGTCGCGCTCCGGGCGGTTACCGTGGCCGATCGGACCGTACGACTGCCGACTGAAGGAACACTGAAGGAACCATGCAGCGATCAGCCCCGCGACCCAGCCGCTCCCGCACCCGCGTTCGCATACTCGCCTTCGCAGCCGTCCCGGTGATGATGCTCGCCGCGGGCTGCTCCTCCGACTCGGACTCCGACAGCGCCAAGGACAAGCCGGCCGCCACGACCTCGAAGGCCCCGGCGCAGGTCGCCGCCGCGAAGTTCACGTCCCTGCCGGCCGACCCGTGCAAGTCGATCGCCAGGAAGACGATCGAGGGCCTGGTGCCCAAGGCGAAGGACAAGTCGGGCTCGTCGGGCAAGTCCTCGGACATCACGACGCGCGGCAGCTGCTCGTGGAACGGGCTGGACGACAACGGCGTCAAGGGCTCGCAGTACCGCTGGCTGGACGTCTCCTTCATGCGCTACGACTCGGACGCGGGCCTCGGCTCTGGCCAGGATCGCGCCGCGGAGTATTACAAGAAGGAAGTCACCAAGGCGCGTGCCACGGAAGGCGCGAAGGGCACGAAGGCCACCCCGACGCCCGGAGTCGGTACGGAGGCGACGGCGATCACATACAGCCTGACGAAGACGGACGAGTCGTTCGGCTACGCGACGGTCGTGGCGCGCTCGGAGAACGTGGTCATCACGCTCACGTACAACGGCGCGGGCTACGCGGGCGCGAAGTCCCCGGCGGCGTCGGACCTGGTGAAGGACGCGACGAAGGCGGCGAAGGAAGCGGTGGCGGCCGTTCCGGCGGCGGCGAAGTAGCTCTCCGCGAGTTCCGGTCCGGGCTCGTACACGCCCGGACGCGCCCGCCCCAGTCCGTTCCAGTCCGCTCCTGCCCGTCCGACGATTGAGGACAAACACCCCACCACGCAGCCCCCGCACCCCAACTCCCCGGCCGCGCACGGCTCCCCGGGCCACAGCACCCGTACACATGTGCCAGGCTGTGCCCCGCCAGATGTCCAGGACGGGAGGGGCCACGGGTGGCCGCGATGCAGCTCACTCGCACGCACCGAATACTTATCGGCGTCGTCGTCGCCGGCGCGGTTCTCATCGCCGCGATCGGTTTCGCGGGGTCGTACGCCGCCGTGCGCGAACTCGCCGAGCAGAAGGGCTTCGGCCAGTTCTCGATCGTCTTCCCGATCGGTATCGACGCGGGCATCTGCGTCCTGCTGGCGCTCGATCTCCTGCTGACCTGGATGCGGATCCCGTTCCCGCTCCTGCGCCAGACCGCGTGGCTGCTCACCATCGCCACCATCGCCTTCAACGGCGCCGCCGCCTGGCCCGACCCGCTCGGCGTCGGCATGCACGCGGTGATCCCGATCCTCTTCGTCGTCTCCGTCGAGGCGGCCCGCCACGCGGTGGGCCGCATCGCGGACATCACCGCCGACAAGCACATGGAGGGCGTCCGCCTCACCCGCTGGCTGCTCTCGCCCATCCCGACGTTCAAGCTCTGGCGCCGGATGAAGCTGTGGGAGATCCGCAGCTACGAGGACATCATCCAGCTCGAACAGGACCGGCTCATCTACCAGGCCCGCCTCCAGGCGCGCTACGGCCGCAACTGGCGCCGCAAGGCGCCCATCGAGGCGATGATGCCGCTGCGCCTCGCCAAGTACGGCGTCCCCCTCGCCGACACCGGCCCGGCCGGCCTCGCCGCGGCGGGCATCGAACCGGCCCTGCTCCCGCCGGCCCCGGTGACAGCGGCCGCGGCCGTACCCGAACTCCCCCAGGCGCAGCCTCAACAACAGCAGCGACAGCAGCAACTCCCGCAGCCCGAGCTCACCGAAGAGGAGTGGATCCAGCTCCAGAAGGAAGAGCAGTGGGCGCGGGAGCACGAGGAGCAGCACCAGGACACCGGCGCCTCCTCCCAGGGAAGCCCCTGGTTCGCCGCCCCGCGCGCGCCCGAGGGTCCGTACGAGGGCTCGTACGATCCGGCGTACGACCCGCAGCAGTACGAGCAACAGCAGTACGACCCGCGGCAGTACGAGCAGTACGAGCAGGCCCACCGGCAGTTCGACCGGTACGAGCGGTACGAGGACCAGCAGCCCCGAGCCCAGGAGCAGCAGGAGCCGGAGCCGGAGCGGCCTGAGCCGGAGGAACAGCAGGCGGCCCAGCAGACGCCGTCGCGCCGCCCCCTCGGCCCCCAGCAGCCCCAGGTGGACATCGAGCCGGACTTCGAGCCCGAGCCGGAGCCGGAAGATCTCCCGGCCGCGTCCCTCCCCAACGGCATGCCCCGCGAGGAGGCGTACTTCAACGCCTACCTGCGGTACGTCAGTGAGCGCCAGGACCTGCCCAACGCCCGCCAGTTCGCGATCTACTTGCAGGATCTGTACGGCGTGACCGGTCGCACGGGCGGCCCGTTGAGCGAGAGTTCCCTGCGCGCGTATCTGAAGGACTTCAAGCGCCGCTACCAGCAGCAGTTGGACGCGCAGGACGACGCCGAGCAGATCGCCTGAGAGACGAACCGGCCACCGGGGCAACCCCGGTGGCCGTTCCTGTCCCGCGCCGGCCCCAGGACGGGACAGCCCTTAGGCCCTGTCCGGCGGATCTTCGGGGGCCCAGGACACCTGACAGGACCTAGCCGCCCAGCAGCGTCCGTACCCGGTCCGCCCCCACCGCCAGCAGCAGCGTCGGCAGCCGCGGTCCGGTGTCCCTGGTCACCAGCAGCCGGTAGAGCACCGCGAAGAACGACCGCTGCGCGGCCTTCAGCTCCGGCGTCGGCTTCGCGTCGGGCGCCAGCCCCGCCAGCACCTTCGGCACGCCGTAGACGAGCGTGGTGAGCCCGTCCAGCGACCAGTGCGCGTCCAGGTCCGCCAGCAGCAGCCGCAGCGCCTCGCGCGTCTGCTCGTCCAGCGAGTCCAGCAGCTCCCGGTCGGGCTCGCCCCGGATGACCGTCCGGGCCTCGGCGGGCACCTGGCTGGTGATCCAGTTCTCTGCCCTGTCCAGCCGGGGCCGTGCCTCGTCCAGCGAAGTCAGCGGGTCGGCCGGGTCCAGCTCGCCGAGGATCCGCAGCGTCTGTTCCTCGGCGCCCGCCGTGATGTCCACGACGGAGGCCAGCGTGCGGTACGGCAGCGGTCGCGGCGTGCGCGGGAGCTCACGGGCCGCCGTACGCGTGGCCCGTGAGTACGCGGCGGCGTCGGCCGCCTGCACCGAACCGTCCGCGATCTTGCGCTCCAGGGCGTCCCACTCGTCGTACAGCCGCTGGATCTCCTGGTCGAAGGCGATCTTGAAGGACTGGTTCGGCCTGCGCCGCGCGTACAGCCAGCGCAGCAGCGGCGCCTCCATGATCCGCAGCGCGTCGGCCGGGATCGGTACGCCTCCCTTGGAGGACGACATCTTCGCCATCCCGGAGATCCCCACGAACGCGTACATCGGCCCGATCGGCTGCACGCCGTCGAAGATCTCGCGCACGATCTGCCCGCCGACGACGAACGACGATCCGGGCGAGGAGTGGTCGACACCGGACGGCTCGAAGATCACGCCCTCGTACGCCCAGCGCATCGGCCAGTCGACCTTCCAGACCAGCTTGCCGCGGTTGAACTCGCTGAGCAGGACCGTCTCGCCGAACCCGCAGGCCTGGCAGACGTAGGTCAGTTCGGTCGTCCCGTCGTCGTAGGCGGTGACGGTGGTCAGGTCCTTGCCGCAGTCCTCGTTGCCGCAGTAGGGCTTGTACGGGTAGTACCCGGCCGACCCCGCGCCGTCGTCCTCATCGGCGGCGCCCGATCCCTCGGCGGCCTCCAGCTCGGCCTCGTCGACCTTCTTCTGCTGCGGCTTCTTTCCGGCGCCCGGCCCGCCCGCCGACGCGTCCTTCGTGCGGTAGCGGCCGAGGATCGCGTCGATCTCGCCCCGGTGCCGCATCGCGTGCAGGATCTGCTCGCGGTACGTCCCCGCCAGATACTTCTCGGTCTGGCTGATCCCGTCGTACTCCACGCCCAGCTCGACCAGTGAATCGATCAGCTGCGCTTTGAAGTGCTCGGCCCAGTTCGGGTACGCGGATCCGGCCGGGGCGGGCACGGACGTCAGGGGCTTGCCGATGTGCTCTCCCCAGGAGGCGTCCACCCCGGGGACCCCGGCCGGCACCTTGCGGTAGCGGTCGTAGTCGTCCCAGGAGATGAGGTGCCTGACCTCGTGACCCCGCCTGCGGATCTCGTCGGCGACGAGGTGCGGCGTCATGACCTCGCGGAGATTGCCCAGGTGGATCGGGCCGGAGGGGGAGATTCCGGAGGCGACGACGACCGGTTTGCCAGGCGCACGTCGCTCCGACTCGGCGATGACATCGTCCGCGAAACGGGAGACCCAGTCGGTCTCGGTGCTCTGAGCCACGGTCGGTACGTCCTTCTCTCTGCTGCGCCCCGCGGAATGCGCCTGTACGCCCGCGATACCGGCGACGGCCATTGTCCCAGGCCACTACGACAATGCGAAAACGACTTGTTGCCCCATGGGAGAATGGGGTGCACGAACACACCCTCTACAGGAACGGCTCCCAGCCCATGGCTCCGGTCACTTCCCTCGCCTCGACCGTCGATCAGCGCATCGCGGACGCCCTCTCGGCAGCCCTGCCGGAGGCCGGCCCCGCGGACCCCTTGCTGCGACGTAGCGACCGGGCGGACTTCCAGGCCAACGGGATGCTGGCCCTCGCCAAGAAGCTGAAGGGCAATCCGCGCGAGCTGGCGACCAAGGTCGTGGACGCGCTGGGCACCGGCGACCTCATCAAGGAGGTCGAGGTCTCGGGCCCCGGCTTCCTCAACATCACCGTCACGGACCGGGCGATCATCGAGACGCTGGCCGCCCGCGCCGCCGACGACCGCCTCGGCGTCCCGCGCGCCGCGGACCCCGGCACGACGGTCATCGACTACGCGCAGCCCAACGTCGCCAAGGAGATGCACGTCGGCCATCTGCGCTCCGCCGTGATCGGCGCCGCGATGGTCGAGATCCTGGAGTTCACCGGCGAGAACGTGATCCGGCGCCACCACATCGGCGACTGGGGCACGCAGTTCGGGATGCTCATCCAGTATCTGATCGAGCACCCGCACGAGTTGGACCACGGGCGCGGTGAGGACGTCTCCGGCGAGGAGGCGATGTCGAATCTCAACCGGCTGTACAAGGCCGCCCGCACGGTCTTCGACTCCGACGAGGAGTTCAAGGCCCGCGCGCGTGACCGCGTCGTCGCGCTCCAGGCCGGGGAGACCGGGACGCTCGCCCAGTGGCAGCGGTTCGTGGACGAGTCGAAGATCTACTTCCACTCGGTCTTCGACAAGCTCGACATGGAGATCCGCGACGAGGACGTCGTCGGCGAGTCCGGCTACAACGACATGCTCGAAGAGACCTGCCGCATCCTTGAGGAGACGGGCGTCGCCGTCCGCTCCGACGGCGCGCTCTGCGTCTTCTTCGACGATGTGAAGGGCCCGGACGGCAATCCGACGCCGCTCATCGTCAAGAAGAGCAACGGCGGTTACGGATACGCGGCCACCGACCTCTCCGCGATCCGCGACCGGGTGGGGAATCTGAAGGCGAACACCCTGCTGTACGTGGTGGACGCCCGCCAGTCGCTGCACTTCAAGATGGTCTTCGAGACCGCCCGCCGGGCCGGCTGGCTGAACGAGGACATCGAGGCCGTCCAGCTCGCCTTCGGCACCGTCCTCGGTAAGGACGGCAAGCCGTTCAAGACCCGTGAGGGCGAGACGGTGCGGCTGGTGGACCTGCTGGACGAGGCGGTCGAGCGCGCGTCGGCGGTCGTCCGCGAGAAGAGCGTGGGCCTCGGTCTCACCGAGGACGAGATCGTCGAGCGCGCCACGGAGGTGGGCATCGGCGCGGTGAAGTACGCCGACCTGTCGACGTCCGCCGCGCGGGACTACAAGTTCGACCTGGACCAGATGGTGTCGCTGCACGGCGACACGAGCGTGTACATCCAGTACGCCTACGCCCGGACCCGGTCGATCTTCGGCAAGGCGGGCGACCGCTCGCCGGTGGCCCGCCCGGAGCTCGAACTGGCCCCGGCGGAGCGGGCGCTGGGCCTGCACCTGGACCAGTTCGGCGAGGTTCTGGCGGAGGCCGCGTCGGGCTACGAGCCGCACAAGCTCACGGCGTATCTGTACCAACTGGCGTCGCTGTTCTCGACGTTCTACACCGAGTGCCCGGTCGTGAAGCCGGCCCCGCCGCGGGAGGTCGCGGAGAACCGCCTCTTCCTCTGCGACCTCACGGCCCGCACGCTGCACCAGGGCATGGCACTGCTCGGCATCCACACACCCGAGCGGCTGTAGGACCTGCCAACCGCCACTCGAAAGTGTCCTTCCGGCGACCGTCACGCTCCGCTAGCATACGCCTACAGCAAGTTGGCGAGTGCTGAGGGAGGAGCGGATATGAGCGGTGGTCACAGCGGTAAGCCCGATCCGGCCGAGAGCGACGGACACAAGCCCAACAAGCCGATTCCTCAGCGCGACCCGAAGCGTCCGGAGACGCCGAAGAGGTGAGCGGCGAAAGCTCTCCGGCCGCCCTCGCCCAGCAGTTGACCGAAGCGGGCTACCTCACCCGGCCGTGGCGCGACGCGTTCACCCAGGTCGACCGCAAGCGGTTCGTCCCCGATCGCATCTGGATCGGTGGCGAGGGTGGCTACCACCCGATCAACCGGACCACCGATCCCGACCGTTGGAACACTCTCGTCTACGACGACCAGGCGCTGGTCACCCAGGTCGAGGACGACGACGGCGGGGCGGCGACGGCGTTCGTCCCTTCCAGCTCCGCGAGCATGCCGCGCGTTGTGGCCACCATGCTCGACACCCTCGCCGTGGCCGACGGCATGACCGCTCTGGAAGTGGGCACCGGCACCGGCTACAACGCCGCTCTCCTCGCCGCCCGGCTCGGCGACCAGCACGTCGTTTCCGTCGAGATGGATCCCGGCCTCGCCGACACGGCCCGCGCGTGCCTGAGAGATGCCGGCTACACCCCCACCGTCATCACCGGCGACGGCGCGCAAGGCTGCCCGGCCCGCGCACCGTACGACCGCGTCATCGCCACCTACGCGCTCCATACGGTGCCGTACGCCCTGGTTCAACAGACCTCGCCCAGCGGGGTGATCGTGCTCCCGTGGGGGACCGGGCTCTACAACGGCGTCCTCCTGCGCCTCACCGTAGGTGAGGACGGCACGGCGAGCGGCCCCGTCGTCGGTGACTGCGCCTTCATGTGGAACAGACAGGAGGCCCCCGAGCGAGATGTGATGGCCACCGTCCGAGTTCAGGACCAGAACCGAGCCACAGCCGCACGCACCAGCCTCGACCCACATGACGTCTTCGGGGATGAGAACGCCGCGTTCACCGCAGGCATCCTCATCCCCGACTGCCGTTACACCGTCGGCCACGGCCCCGACGGCGAGTTCACCGTCTGGCTGGCCGACCACACCACCGGCTCGTGGGCGTCTGTCGACCACGTCCCAGGCGCCACGGAGTACGACACCCACCAACACGGCCCCCGTCGGCTCTGGAGCGAGATGGAGTCCGCGTACGCCTGGTGGCAGAACGCCGGTTCACCGGAACGCACCCGGTACGGACTCACCGTCACCCCCACCGGACAACGCCTCTGGCTCGATACCCCGGGCGCCCCGGTGCCGTAGCCACGACCGGAGCGGCTACGCGGCAGGCGCCTGCGTACGCGCCCCCGGGCGTATCTCCGGGTACGTCACCTCGTCCGGCAGCTGATAGCCCAGCTCCGTCAGCCGCGTCGCGACGTCCGACGGGCTGCGGCCCGTCAGGCTCGCGCCGCGCAGCACGTGCTCCAGGTGGACGTCGTCCAGGTACGAGCGGGTGACCGTCTCCAGCAGCCGGATGTCCGTCTCGTCGGCGGTCTCGGGCACGTTCGCGTTCTCGTGCAGCCGGTGGCCGAGGGCGGTCAGTCTCTCGGTGACCTGTGCGGGGCTCCGCCCCGTGACGAGGGACGCGCGCAGGATGTGCCGCAGTTGGAGGCCGACGACGTCGTTCTTCATCAGCCAGGGCAGCCGGCCGTCGAGGTTCTCGCTGAGGAGGACGAGGTCGTCCGGCTCCGGGGTGTCGGGGATGTTCCCGCCCGGCCGCTGGCAGCCCAGTTCGCTCAGCCGGGCGAGGATGTCCGCGTGCGAGCGGCCCGTCTCGCGGGCGACGGTGAGGATGTGCCCGACGGGCGCGGTCGTCCAGCGGCCGATCCAGCCGCCGCCGGGGACGTCCGCGTACTTCAGTAGCCTCTCGTCCCCTGGTTCGGGTGTGTACGGCAGCCGGAGGCCGAGCGCGATCAGGCGATCGGCGGCGTAGTGCGGGCTGCACAACAAGTCCCGTGCCGTCTCCAGCACTTGACCGGCGGACACCTCGTCGCCCCAGTCGAACCAGCTGCCCCGGTGGTCGGTGCGGATCAGCCCGACGTCACGGAGGTCGGCGGATTCGGACAGCGGCCGGGCGCCGGTCCCGACCCGGTAGCCGAGAGCGGTCATACGCCGGGCGGCCTCGGCCGGGGCGCGGTTCGTGAGGGCCGCCGATACGACTACCTGCCGCAGGGACACGGTCTTGTCGACGTCGACCGGGGTGAGGCCGAACCGTACGTCCACGCTCGTGATCAGCGCTGCGTCGTCGGGCTCGACGACGGCGGGGAGCGGGGCTTCGGAGCGCTGGACGTCGGCGTATCCCAGTTCACCCAGCCGTACCAGGACGGCGGCGGGGCTCCACTTCAGCTGGGCCGCGACGAGCAGCACGATCCCGTACGGCACCCGCTCGGCGGGATCCCGCCACGGGTACCTGCTGTTCAGATATTTGCTGGCGATCAGGATGTCGTCCGGGTCCTCGGACTCGGGGGCATGGGGTTTGGGTCCGCGGGGCATGGTGGTGTGGCCTTTCGACGGTGCGACGGGAGGGCAGGGGCGCGGGAAGTTATTCGGAGGCCGCGATGTACCGGCCGTCCTCGTCCCAGTCGTCCGGCTCGCGCTGGTGCTTCGTGGTCAGGTCCACCCGGACTCCCGCCGGCTCCAGGGCCGTCCAGATCCGCAGCATCATCTCGTGGCCGATGAAGTGGAACGAGAGATCGAGCTCCCGCAGGTGGGTCAGGGGCTGCCCCTGGAGCAGCGCTTCCACGCCTTCGTCGGAGAGCGTGCCCATCGACAGGCTCAGCGAGGTGAGTTGGGGCACGACCGGCGCGCAGGCGAGCGCGGAGGCCAACTCGTCCTGGATGAAGCTGTTCTGGAGGCCCAGGTGGCGCAGTGCGGGCTTGCCCTCCCCCGCGAACAGCGGCGCGAGCTGCTCGACCGTGACGCCGCCGCCGTAGTTCTCGTCGCCGAGCCACAGCTCCAGGCGCTCCAGCGACGGCAGCCGGGCGGCGGCTATCTGCTCCGCCGCGTTCGGCGGCAGCCCGCCCGACTCGACACGCAGGGCCCGTAGTCCCTCGTGGCCGGAGACGGGGAACTCCAGGCCCTCACCGCCGCGTACGACCAGCTCTCTGAGCCCGGGGAAGGCCGCCAGGAGGGGAGCGAGATCGCCGAGGTAGATCGTGGAGATCATCGCCTGCTCATCCTCCAGATCGCCGAGGAAGACCGCTTCGAGCCCGGTCAGCCGGGGAGCCAGGCCGATCAGGTCGTCGAGCGGCAGCCCTCCGTCGCCGTCGTACCAGGGCTGGCCGAAGATGATCGCCCGCACCTTCTCCAGATCCACCGACCCGGTGAACCGCTTCCAGCAGTCCTCCGAGCTCTCCTCGTTGTCGAACGGCTCCCGGTGCAGCCGCCAGGCGACCTCGTCGGCGGCCGGCAGGCCGGCCGGGTCGGCGTACGGCGGGAAGCTGTAGGTGGGCAGTCCGTAGAACTGCTCGACATGGTGCACATAAGACAAGATCGGGCTCCTGAGGCTCCTGGTACGCCAGTTGGAGTTCAACATCCTTCCGTCTCCGACCCGCCTCTCGCACACATTTCCGTATCTCCCTTGCTTACTTCCCGGTGCGTATCGCACTAAATAGTCGGTACTTGTGAGCAGAAGCCCTCCCCCCGAAGATCGAAAGCAACCACTGTTCACCCCGCCCGGAGGAGCCCCCGCATGTCCCCCAACCCCGCGCCCAAGCCCGCCGTCTCCGTCATCGGCCTCGGCATGATGGGCACCGCCCTGGCCGCCGCCCTCCTCAGGGCAGGGCACCCCGTCACCGTGTGGAACAGATCCCACGCCAAGACCGGACCACTTGTCGCCCAGGGCGCGACCCCCGCCGACACGGCCGCCGGGGCGGTGGCCGCGAGCCCGCTGGTGGTCGTCTGCCTCACCACGTACGACACGGTCCGTACGGTCCTGGAGCCGCTCTCCGGACAGCTCACCGGCAAGACCGTCGCCAACCTCACCAACGGCACCCCCGAGCAGGCGCGCGACCTCGCCTCCTGGGCCGCGAAGGAGGGCGCCGGATATCTCGACGGCGGGATCATGGCCGTCCCCCAGATGATCGCGGGACCCCACGCGTACGTCTTCTACAGCGGCGAGCGGGAACTCTTCGACACCCACCGGGAGACGTTCGCGACGCTCGGCGGCACGAAGTACGTCGGCTCCGACCCCGGCCTCGCCGCGCTGTACGACCTGGCGCTGCTCACCGGCATGTACGGGATGATCATGGGCGTGATGCAGGCGTACGCCCTGATCGGTACGGAGTCCGTCCCGGCCACCGAATTCTCGGAGCTGCTGGTGCCCTGGGTGGGCGCGATGCTCGGCTCGGCGCCGGGGTGGGCGGAGGCGATCGACTCGGGTCGGCATCTGACGGACGTGTCGAGCCTGGCCGTCAACCAGGAGGCGTTCCCCAACCTGCTGGAGACGTTCGCCGCGCAGGGCGTCAGCACGGAGCTGTTCGCCCCGGTCCAGCCGCTGCTCGACCGCGCGGTGGCCGAAGGCCACGCGGCGGACGGCCTCTCCCGCCTCGCCGACCTGCTGCGCACGGGGTCACGGGGTGCGTAGTCGAGGTACTGGACCCGTTCGCACCGCTGATGCTCGCGCGGGTGCCACGCCGACGCGCCGCGGTCCGGCGTTCGCGCGGTTGTCGCGCCGACGCGCCGGCGGGTCACCCGCACGAGTGATTGTGACGCTATGCGCATCAACGGACACTCTACGTATCCAGAGAGCCCACGGGGGCTCTCCCGACGCGAGAGGAGACCGTCATGACCGCAGCCGAATCTTCCGCCACCGAGGTGCCGAGGATCGAGAGCAGCTCACCGGCCGCCGACAGGGACAGGGCCGTCGAGGCGATCGGCGGCAACGTCGGCGCCGTGTGGCGGGCGTGGTGGACGTGGACCCCGGGGAACGGAACGTTCAACCTCCAACTCCCCTGGAACGTCATCGGGGTCGACTCGACGGTCGTCGTCACGGCCTCCGAGATCGACAGCAACGGGAGGCGGCTCGTCGGGGCGGCGCCCTTCCAGGTGTCGAGCATCGCCCCCAGCAGTGGACTGGTGACGTTCAAGATCAACATCGGCTGGAGCAGCGCGCTGCCGATGCGCACCGACGTCCTGGTCTTCAACTGAGCACTCTCTCCGGCCGCCCCGGTCACCCGGGCCGTGTTCGAGAAGTCCCGCCCGCCCGCAGCGTCCGGCGGACGGCGCCGCTTCTCGAAGACGGTCAGGCCGGGGCCGCGCCGATCCGGTGACCAACAGGCACTTCCACAAGCTGAACCCCTTTGTCAGTGGCGGCCTTTAGGGTCTCCTGCATGGCGACGCTCCCCAACCCCCTGCCCGCCCTGGCCACCGACCCCTCGGGACGGTCGGTCGGGCTCCGACTGCCGCCCGGCAAGCTGGTCGACGCGACCATCGACGGGACCTGGCACGAACCTCTCCTGTGGTACGCGGACGAGCCGGCGACCCACCGGGCGTGGGCCGATCTGCTGCCCGCCCGCAGAACGGCCGGGCTGCATCCGCTGCTCGTCCACGGCGGCCACCGCGAGGAGTGGCCGGAGGACTGGGAGCTGAGCCCGGACTCCGCGTCGTATCCGGGGGACCACGACGCGGAGGACGTGCTGACGGACTTCTGGGAGGACTTGACGGAGGACGACGAGTGGCCGGGCCTCGCCCCCGCGCTCACGTCGTCGGCCGACCCCGACAAGGAGGCGGCCGAGGTCGCCTCCATCCTTACCGACGAGGGCAGTTGGCTGCACGGCGCCCGGGTGGCCCTGGTCCCCGCCCGCCGCAGCGCGGACATACCGGCGGCCCTCGGCTGGCTGGGCCCGGTGAACCACGAAGGCGACGTGGCGCGGCTGTGCGCGGTGCTGCGGTCGTGGGAGGACCGGTTCGGGATACGGGTGGTGGCGCTCACCTTCGACCAGTTGGTGGTCTCGGTGGCCGCCCCGCCGGCCACGCAGGCGGAGGCGGAGGCCGTCGCGGCGGAACACTTCGCGTTCTGCCCGGACAACCTCCACCAGGGCCGGCACACGACCGTCCCCGCGTACGCCACGCACCAGGTGCTCGGCCAGCCGGCGTGGACGTTCTGGTGGGACTGACCGGGCCCCGGGGGTCTGCCCCCGGACCGAGTCAGCTGTACACGAGCAGGTGGTCACACGTGCTCGTACCGTCGTGGAGCGAAGAGTCGCTGTTGAGGACGTAGAAAGTCCCGGCGAATCCGGCGGCGTTCATCTTCGGCACCACGACCAGTGTCTGGTTCCTCATGTCCAGCCCGTTCGGCGCCACCACGTACCGGGACAGCAGCGTGAACAGATTCTGCGAGAGGTTGGGCAGCCTGAGGGCCCTGTACGTGCGGTCGCCCCCCGAGCCCGTGACGGCCACCTGGTACTGCGGAGCGGCCCATTGCGCGGGCTGTGTGGCGACGCGGCCCATCGTTTCGAGTTCTTGCAGCCGGCGCTGTGTGCTCGGCCGGACGCCGGCCATATGAATGTGCAACTGGTTCAGGCGCCGGGCGATCTGCGAATTGATCCCCAATCCGATATTGGGGTACCGCACGGGAACACTCCCCCCGCTCCTCGCGTTCTCCCATGCGTCGTTCCAGTAGTTCGCCGCCCCCGAGGTCGAGATGAAAGGGCATTCGATGCCCTTGATCCGACAACTGGGGAGCAGCAGATAATTGTGCTGGGTCTCGGGTCTGCCGTGCAGCACGACGTAATTCGCGGTGACGTTCAAACAGTTGGGACCGGGGGTCCCTTGCGTACAGGACTGAACGTCTCTCCACAGCGGATCGTTGTCGGTGGGGCTGCCGCAGAGGGACTGAAGGGTGGCAGGGGGGCAGGGGTTCGCGCCCCCAGGAGGTGGCGGGGTGGGGCATGAGCCGGGCGAGGGGTCACCGGGCACCGGCCCGGCCGCCGCGGCCGGGCTCCCGGCCGCTCCCCCGCCGGCCAGGAGCGCCGCCGTACCGATGGCGGAGAGCGAGACGAATTGACGCCGAGGCATCTCATTCGAATTCTTGGGGCCATTCATGCGTGATCTCCAGGGGGTGACGACCGCTGCTTGGATTTACTGGCCATGAGCGAGAGTCAGGGTAGGCGGTGGCGGTCGAATTTCCATCAACCGAACGGGTGAGCGCCACCCGTTTCGCCCTTGAGGGCCGCATCCTGGAAAAACCTCCATTGCAGGAATGTCGCCCGGTCAGACCACGAACTCGCACCACACGACCTTGCCGGGGTCCCGCTCCCCCACCCCCCACTTGTCCGCGAGCGCGGCGACGAGCATGAGCCCGCGCCCCGACTCCCCGTACGGCTCACGGACACCCGGCCGCCCGTCACCGCTGTCGTGCACCTCGATACGGAACACCCCGTCCGCGAGCAGCGACAGCTGTAGTTGGTAACCACGCCCCGGCGGAACTCCGTGCACCAGGGCGTTGGTCGCCAGCTCGCTCACGCACAGCAAGACATCGTCGAGCCGGTCGCCGAGGGCCCAGTCGATCACCGCCTCCCGTACGAACTGCCGGGCGGCGGGCACGGATCGGCGTTCGCGGCGGTAGAAGCGCTCGCGTTGGGCGGGGGGTGGATTCGTCTCATTCACCAGGCAATTGTCACTGCCTGTGATTACGCTGACGCAGTACGCGCACCCGTACAGAGATTTCGTACGGGCCGTGGAGGCGTGACGTACGGATGGGAACGGGGAGTTGGGCGGGTATGCACAGCAGAAAGCGACAGCGGAAGAACGCGTCGGCGATGAAGCTCGTGGGCGCGCTGGTCGCCCTCTTCCGGGAGGCGGCGGGCCTGACCCAACGCCAACTCGCGGAGCGCGCCTGCGTACACACGGAGACGATCGCGTCGGTGGAGCAGGGGCGGCGACTGCTCAAGCCTGATCTGGCGGCGCTGCTGGATCAAGTGCTTTTGACAAAAGGGGCGTTGGCGACGGCGGTGGACAACATGCCGGAGATCGACCGGTATCCGGTGTGGGCGGCGGCGTTCATCGATCAGGAGCAGGAGGCGATCGCCATCTCCTCGTACGAGAACCAGGTGGCGCCTGGCCTGCTCCAGACCGAGGACTACGCCCGGACGGTCTTCCGCAACCGGGTGCCCGCCTTCAGCGAGGACGAGATCAACACCCGTGTCGCCGGGCGCATAGAGCGTCAGCACATCCTGCACCGCAAGGTCCCGCCGACCTGTAGCTTCCTGATCGGCGAAGCGGTACTCAGAGACCGGCTCGGGTCCCCGGCTGTCTTCACGGAGCAGCTTCACCATCTCCGGGAGGGCGCTGACCTTCCGGGCCTGACCCTCCAGATCATGCCGTTCGGCCGGACCACTCACGCGGGACTCGACGGACCGTTCGTCCTGCTGGAAACACCCGATCATCAGCACCTCGCCTATGCCGAGACCCAGCGGGGCAGCCTCTTTGTCGAGGACCCGGATGAGGTCAGCATCCTGGCTCGCAAATATGCGATGCTGCGGACGCAGGCCCTCAACCCCGAGGAAACAAAGGGCCTGTTGGACCGGCTGCTAGGAGAGTAATGAGCACCCCACGTGAGTGGTTCAAGTCCAGCTACAGCGGCGACGAAGGCGGCAACTGCATCGAAGTCGCCTACCACTGGCACAAGTCCAGCTACAGCGGAAGTGAAGGCGGCAACTGCGTCGAGGTCGCCGCGCACCCCGCCGCCGTGCACGTCCGGGACTCCAAGGTCACGGGCGGCCCGGTGCTGACCCTCACCCCCGCCGCCTGGGCGGCCTTCACCGAGGACGTCGTCCGCTGACCGTCGCGCCAACTGCGCCGGTCAAGTGAATACCTCCCTGACATATGCCGTCAGCCGTGACCTTTGCGCCGGATCTGAGGAATAGACAGACCGGAGCAAGGATGATCACAACGAGCAGACGGGCCACCACCAGATGAAAGCCACACACACCCTGACCGTCTTGGGCGCGGCGGTACTGGCCGCCGTACTCCCGGCCACCGACGCCGCCGCGGACGAGACGCACACGAATTCGCACAACGGCGGTTTCACGCTGCTCTCGGTCGGCCAGATCGACGACCCGGCCGAGGATGTGCTCGAACACGCCACGATCTTCGGCGAGACGCACATGACCGAGGGAGCGGAGGCGCCCGAAGGCCCGGAAGCCCCCGAGGCGGCCGAGGCACCTGAGGCGCCGGACACCCCCGAGGCCCCCGACACCGCCTAGGGATACTGGGTCGGGTCGTTCTCGGGTTCCGTCAACCACTCCTGGGTGCCGCCGAGCGGATAGTGGAACGACGGCCGCCCCTCCGCGCCGCTCGTACGGAACGGCTTCCCGCGGTCGTCGATGCGGAGCGTGCCCTCCCGGCCGCCGCTGGACCACTCCAGCTCCAGGTACCAACTGATGTAGCGGGCCGAGGCGTGCGCGGTGATGTGGAAGACCTCCGGGTCGGACTCGCTCACCTGGTAGGGGAAGTCCCGCTGCCCGCCCTGCGGTTCGACGCTGGGGCGGCCCGCGTCCAGGTTCACGGCGAACGCCCTGGTCGTGACACCGCCGCCGCAGCCGACACCCGTACCGAAGTCGTTCCAGGCGAGTGGCGACTCGCTCCCCACCACGCGCACGTTCAGGTCGTTGAGCACGACGGTCTCGCTCCCGGTGCCCTGGAGAGCCAGTTCGATGTACTGGCTTCCGCTGGAGACCGCGCCGAGCACGGCGACCCAGCCGGGCGCGTCCGGCTCGTTGGGGGGCGGGGGGACCTCAGTCGGGGGACGGTCCACGAGATAGCGCTGAGTGCACGGGTCCTCGAAGGCGTACGGCCTGGTGTTCACCGTCACCGGCACCGCGCCGACCGTCCCCTTCCCGTTCCCCTTCCCACCTCCGGCGGCGCCGCCGCTCTCCTTGTCCTTCGGGGTCTCCCGGGCCGAGGGACTGGCGTCGGGCGAGGCCGACTTGTCGGGGGAAGGCGATCCGGAGGGCGATGCCGACTGCGGGGCCGACTGCGGGGCACCGCCGTCCCAGATCCCGGCCGCGACGGGTGAGCGGTCGGTCGACGAATCGTTCAACGGGCCGAAGACGACGGCCGGTACGGCGACGGCCACGACGACCGCGGCGGCGGCGAGAGTGACGTACAGACGCTTCCTGCGCCGCGAGGCGGAGATCTCGCCGACGGGCCGGTCGAGGTCCGGCGCCGGGGTGTCGGCCGGCTCGGCGGCCGGGGCATCAGGAACAGCCTCGTCACTCGCCGCCGGGACCGCCGGGGCGTCCACGGCATCCGGGGCCTCAGGAGTCTCGGTGGCCGGGGCCGCGACGGGTGCGGCCGGCGACGCCGACCGTGACCGCCGCCGCGCCTCGTCCGCGAGGATCCACCGCCGGTGCAGCTCGACGAACTCCTCCCCCTTCGCCCCGCACAGCCGCCCGAAGCGCTCCGCCGCCGAGAAATCGGCCGGCACGGCGTCGCCGTTGCAGTAGCGGTGCAGTGTGGACGTACTGACATGGAGCTTCGCGGCCAGCACGCCGTAGCTCTGTCCCGAGCGGTCCTTCAGCCCGGTGAGTAGTTCAGCGAAAGCCTTGGCCTCGGTCGTCGCCACTCGCGGTTCCCCTCCACGTACGTATGCCGCAGCGCGCGGCCGTTCCAGGAACGCGTTCCAGGGAAGCATCATTCCCGCAGGTCACAGCCGTCTCAGCATTCCAGCTTCCCTCATTGTCCCCTGCCGATTGCGGCCGGTTCCAGCCGCCCCGCAAGGTGAGTGCAGCAGCCGCCGAACGAGGAGCAGCGATCCGAACTCGATTCCGCGACAGCCTCGTTGATGTCGTGGCCGTCTGCGTACTCATCGCCTGTACGAGCGTCCTGCTCGTGCTCATCAACCGCCACTGAACGCACCACCAAAACGGGAGACAGCACCTCATGCGCAACCTTCGATTCCGCTCCGCCACCGCCTCCACCGCCACGGCCGCCACCGTCACCGCTCTCGTGACCGCTCTCGCCCTGACGGCCTGCGGGCAGTCGGACGCGGTCGGCTCCAGCCCGAAGCCCGACGCCTCGGCCACGTCCGCCTCCACGGACAAGCCGGCGTCCAAGACGAACGACACGTCGCAGGACTCCACCGACCCGAGCGCGGACAACGGCAACGCCGACAAGAGCGACAGCGGCAGTGGCAAGAACAGCGGCACCGGCGACAACGGCGGCGACAGCAAGGCGGGCGCCGACAAGAGCGGCGCCAAGAGCAAGACCTCCACCGCCTGCACCGGCTCGAACACCAAGGTCACCGTCACCAAGGCCGTCCGGCCCATCAACCACCTGCTGGTGACCGCGACCAACGCGAGCGGCCGGAACTGCGACGCCTACTACGCGCCCCTCCTCGGCTTCGACGACGCCCAGTCCGTCACCCAGATCAACGAGGACAGCCAGCCGCAGGCCGTGGTCACCCTGGCGCCCGGCGAGTCCGCCTACGCCTCGATCGCCCTGGGGGGCGCCGACGGCGCCCCGACCACCGCGGCGTACAAGCTCAGCGTCCACTTCTCGGGCCGCGACAACCAGGGCTCGGTGGGCTCGGCCGCGAACATCACCCTCCCGAAGGGGACGATGATCTCCGACGCCGCGTCGGTCTCCTACTGGCAGTCGACCATGGCCGACGCCCTGACCTGGTAGCCGGTCCGGTCCGGTCACGCGCGGGCGCCTCAGAGCGCCCGCGCGACCTCCGTCGCCCAGTACGTGAGGATCATCTGCGCCCCGGCCCGCTTGATCCCGGTCAGGCTCTCCAGGATCGCCCTGTCCCGGTCGATCCAGCCCTTCTCGGCCGCCGCCTCGATCATCGCGTACTCACCACTGATCTGGTACGCGGCGACGGGCACGTCCACCTCGGCGGCCACCTTCGCCAGCACGTCCAGATACGGCCCGGCCGGTTTCACCATCACCATGTCGGCGCCCTCTTCGAGATCGAGCGCCAACTCGCGCAGGGACTCCCGGGAGTTGGCCGGGTCCTGCTGGTACGTCTTGCGGTCGCCCGTCAGCGAGGAGCCGACCGCCTCCCGGAACGGGCCGTAGAACGCGGACGAGTACTTCACCGTGTACGCCAGGACGGCCACGTCCTCCTTGCCGATCGTGTCCAACGCGTCGCGGACCACGCCGACCTGACCGTCCATCATCCCGCTGGGGCCCACCACATGAACGCCCGCGTCGGCCTGTACCTGGGCCATCTCCGCGTACCGCTCCAGCGTCGCGTCGTTGTCGACCCGCCCGGCGGCGTCGAGGACCCCGCAGTGGCCGTGGTCGGTGTACTCGTCCAGACACAGGTCGGACATGATCACCAGGTCGTCGCCGACCTCCTCGCGGACCGCCCGGATCGCCACCTGGAGGATTCCCTCCGGATCGGTCCCGGCCGTCCCGAGCGCGTCCTTCTTCGCGTCCTCCGGCACGCCGAACAGCATGATCCCGGAGACGCCCGCGCTCACAGCCTCGACGGCCGCCTTACGCAGCGTGTCCAGGCTGTGCTGGACGATCCCGGGCATGGCCGAGATGGCCACCGGCTCGCCGACCCCCTCGCGCACGAACGCGGGCAGGATCAGATCGGCCGGGTGGAGCCGCGTCTCGGCGACCATGCGCCGCATCGCGGGGCTCGTCCGCAGTCGACGGGGCCGGGCACCGGGGAAGGAACCGTACACAGTCATGGTGAGTCGCCTCATGGTCCGAAAGGGCTGTCGCTGACGTACCCGTCCACGCTACGCCGCATCCCACTCGCGCGGACGGCCCCCTTCGCACCGGCGTCCTACGTCGTACGACGCCGCCTCGACCCCGGTCGCCGTTCGCTCGGCCGGGTGACCGTCTCCCCGGCCTCCCGCGCCGCCTCCCGGCGCTCCGCGCCGAACGCCGCCAGCGCCTCGGCGAGCTTGTGCACCGAAGGCTCCGGCGACAGCACGTCCACCCGCAGCCCGTGCTCCTCCGCCGTCTTGGCGGTCGCCGGGCCGATGCACGCGATGACGGTCACGTTGTGCGGCTTGCCCGCGATGCCGACCAGATTCCGCACGGTGGACGACGAGGTGAACATCACCGCGTCGAAACCACCGCTCTTGATGGCCTCGCGCGTCTCGGCGGGCGGCGGCGACGCGCGCACGGTCCGGTAGGCCGTGACGTCGTCGACCTCCCAACCGAGCTCGATCAGCCCGGCGACCAGCGTCTCCGTGGCGATGTCGGCGCGCGGCAGGAACACCCGGTCGATCGGGTCGAAGACCGGGTCGTACGGCGGCCAGTCCTCAAGGAGACCGGCGGCGGACTGCTCACCGCTGGGCACCAGGTCCGGCTTGACGCCGAAGTCGACCAGCGCGGCGGCGGTCTGCTCGCCGACCGCGGCGACCTTGATCCCCGCGAAGGCACGGGCGTCGAGCCCGTACTCCTCGAACTTCTCCCTCACGGCCTTCACGGCGTTGACCGACGTGAAGGCGATCCACTCGTAGCGCCCGGTGACGAGACCCTTGACCGCGCGCTCCATCTGCTGGGGCGTACGCGGCGGTTCGACCGCGATGGTCGGGACCTCGTGCGGTACGGCGCCGTACGACCGAAGCTGGTCGGAGAGCGAGGCGGCCTGCTCCTTCGTACGCGGGACGAGAACCTTCCAGCCGAACAGCTGCTTCGACTCGAACCACGCGAGCTGGTCGCGTTGCGCGGGCGCGCTGCGCTCACCGACCACGGCTATGACCGGCTGGTGCCCGGCCGCCGACGGCAGGACCTTCGCCTGCTTCAGCGTCAGCGCGATCGTGCCGAGCGTCGCGGCCCAGGTGCGCTGCCGTGTCGTCGTACCGGCGACGGTGACCGTCATCGGCGTGTCGGGCTTGCGCCCCGCGGCGACGAACTCGCCGGCGGTCGCGGCGACCGTGTCGAGGGTCGCCGAGACGACCACCGTGCCGTCGCTGGCGCCGAGTTCGGTCCAGCAGCGGTCGTCGGCCGTACGGCTGTCGACGAAGCGGACGTCCGTGCCCTGCGCGTCCCGCAGCGGCACACCCGCGTAGGCGGGCACCCCCACGGCGGCGGCGATACCGGGCACGACCTCGAAGGGAATGCCCGCGGCGGCGCACGCCAGCATCTCGGCGCCGGTGTCGCCGTCGAGACCGGGGTCCCCGGTCACCGCACGGACGACCCGCTTGCCGCCGCGCGCGGCCTCCATGACAAGATTGACGGCATCCCTGATCGCGGGGATACCGGCGGCTGTTGACGCATCGTCAACAATCGTCAGCTCCGGCGTGCTCACACCCGCACGCGCATGGCCGCGTACGAGAGCGAGCACATCAGGCTCGGCGATCAGTACCTCCGCCCCCGCGAGCGCCTCGACGGCGCGGAGTGTCAGCAGACCCGGATCCCCGGGTCCGGCACCGAGGAAGGTGACGTGCCCGGAGGCGTAGAAGGCCGGATGATGGTCGGCGATGGGGCTCAAAATACTCGCTCCCCCATAAGACCGGCCGCACCCTTGGCGAGCATCTCGGACGCGAGTTCGCGACCGAGCGCGACGGCGTCGCCGAGCGACGTGGGTACGGGACCGGTGATGGACAACTGCACGAGCGTCGAGCCGTCGGTCGTGCCGACGACGCCACGCAGGCGCAGTTCGTTGACAAATCGCGCGTCCTGTCCGTCGCCCAGCAGGTCGGCCAGCGCACCCACAGGTGCGCTGCAACCGGCCTCCAGGGCGGCGAGCAGGGAACGTTCCGCGGTGACGGCGATCCGCGTGTGCGGATCGTCGAGGCCGGCGAGTGCGGCGGCGAGTTCCGGGTCGGAAGCCACGCATTCGACGGCGAGTGCCCCCTGGCCGGGGGCCGGCAGGACGGAGTCGACCGACAGGAAGTCGGTCACCTCCGCTGTCCTGCCGAGGCGGTTGATGCCCGCGGCGGCCAGCACGACCGCGTCGAGCTCACCGCTGTGCACGTAGCCGATCCGGGTGTCGATGTTCCCGCGTATCGGCACGGTCTCTATGAGCAGGCCGTGGCTCCGGGCGTGCGCGTTGAGCTGCGCCGTACGCCTCGGGGAGCCCGTACCGATCCTGGCGCCGTGCGGCAGCCGGTCGAGGGTCAGCCCGTCGCGTGCGATGAGCACGTCCCTGGGGTCCTCGCGGCGCGGTACGGCGGCCAGCGTCAGGTTCTCGGGCTGCGCCGTGGGCAGGTCCTTCAGCGAGTGGACGGCGAAGTCGACCTCGCCGCGCAGCAGCGCGTCGCGCAGGGCGGTGACGAAGACGCCGGTGCCGCCGATCCGGGACAGCTGCTCACGGGAGGTGTCGCCGTACGTCGTGATCTCGACCAGCTCCACCGTCCGCCCGGTCAACTCGGCTACGGCGTCGGCCACTTGCCCGGACTGGGCCATGGCGAGCTTGCTGCGCCTGGTCCCGAGTCTCAGTGTCTTGTCGGTCATACTCGCCCTCGGTTCTTGACGTCGACCGCGTTCCGGTCGGCGACCTCGTTCCGGTCGGCCCGGCTGACGGAGGCGACCGTCTGCGGGTCGAGGTCGAAAAGTTCGCGCAGCGCGTCCGCGTAACCGGCTCCGCCCGGCTCACCGGCGAGTTGCTTCACCCGCACGGTCGGGGCGTGCAGCAGCTTGTCGACCACGCGGCGCACGGCCTGCGTGATCTCGGCGCGCTGCCGCTCGTCGAGGCCGGGGAGCCGGCCTTCGAGACGGGTGATCTCGTTGGTGACGACGTCGGCGGCCATGGCGCGCAGCGCGACCACGGTCGGGGTGATGTGGGCGGCGCGCTGGGCGGCGCCGAAGGCCTCGACCTCGTCGGTGACGATCCGCTTGACCTGCTCGACGTCGGCGGCCATCGGGGCGTCGGCGGAGGCGTCGGCCAGGGACTCGATGTCGATCAGCCGGGCGCCGCCGACACGGTGGACGGCCGCGTCGATGTCACGGGGCATGGCGAGGTCGAGGAGCGCCAGCTCCCGGCCGCCGGCCTGGCCTACGGCCGTCTCGACGGCGTCGGCCGTCAGGACGAGACCGGTGGCGCCGGTACAGGAGACGACGACGTCTGCACGTGTCAACTCGCCGTCCACGGCGCCCATGTCGACGGCGCGGGCCCTGACTCCCGTACCGCCGGGCTCGTTCAGGATCGCCACCAGCCGGTCCGCCCGCGCGGCGGTGCGGTTGGCGACGACGATCTCGGCGACGCCGGCGCGGGCGAGTGTCGCGGCGGCGAGCGAGGACATCGATCCCGCGCCGATCACCAGCGCCCGGCGGCCCGCGGCCCAGCCGGGGACGTCCGCCCCGGCGGCGAGCTGTTCGAGACCGAAGGTGACGAGCGACTGCCCGGCCCGGTCGATCCCGGTCTCGCTGTGGGCGCGCTTGCCGACGCGCAGCGCCTGCTGGAAGAGGTCGTTGAGGAGGCGTCCGGCGGTGTGCAGCTCCTGGCCGCCCGCGAGCGCGTCCTTGATCTGTCCGAGGATCTGGCCCTCGCCGACGACCATCGAGTCCAGTCCGCAGGCCACCGAGAAGAGGTGGTGGACGGCACGGTCCTCGTAGTGCACATAGAGATAAGGGGTCAGCTCGTCCAGGCCGACGCCGCTGTGCCGGGCGAGGAGCGTGGACAGCTCGGCGACGCCCGCGTGGAACTTGTCCACGTCCGCGTACAGCTCGATCCGGTTGCACGTCGCGAGGACGGCCGCCTCGGTCGCCGGTTCGGCGGCGAGCACGTCCTGAAGGAGCTTGGTCCGGCCGTCCGGGGACAGCGACGCCCGGTCCAGCACGCTCACGGGCGCGCTGCGGTGGCTCAGACCGATGACCAGAAGGCTCATGCCGGCATCACGGCGGGGACTTCCCCGTCGGGTCCCTTCCGGCCGGCGGCGGTGGAGCGGATCGGCGGTGGCGTGCCGGCCTCGGCGGCGGCGGCTTCCTCACCGGCCTTGCGCTGCTCGTGGAAGGCGAGGATCTGGAGCTCGATCGAGAGGTCGACCTTCCGCACGTCCACGCCGTCGGGCACGGTCAGTACGGTCGGCGCGAAGTTGAGGATCGAGGTGACACCGGCGGCGACGAGGCGCTCGCAGACCTGCTGGGCACCGCCCGCCGGGGTCGCGATGACCCCGATGGAGACGCCGTTGTCGCTGATGATCCGCTCCAGCTCGTCCGTGTGCTGGACCGGCATCCCGGCGACCGGCTTGCCGGCCATCTCGGGGTCGGCGTCGATCAGCGCGGCGACGCGGAAGCCGCGGGAGGCGAATCCGCCGTAGTTGGCGAGCGCGGCGCCGAGGTTACCGATACCGACGATGACGACGGGCCAGTCCTGGGTGAGGCCGAGTTCACGGGAGATCTGGTAGACGAGGTACTCCACGTCGTACCCGACACCGCGCGTTCCGTAGGAGCCGAGATACGAGAAGTCCTTGCGCAGCTTCGCGGAGTTGACCCCGGCGGCCACGGCGAGTTCCTCGGACGACACAGTGGGTACGGAGCGCTCGGAGAGTGCGGTGAGCGCCCGCAGATACAGCGGAAGCCGGGCGACCGTGGCCTCGGGGATTCCTCGGCTACGGGTCGCCGGTCGGTGAGTTCGGCCAGTTGCCACGGTGCTCCTGCGGGATGAGCGGGGCTGCAGGCGGCCGTATGTCCAAGGACCGCCCCGTCGTGTGCAGGTTATGCCTTTGTGAACGCGTGCACAAAGATTGTGTCCGCTTTGTCCGTGCAAAGTGACCGGGGTCACGCGACCCGTACGAGGGATCTTGGAACCCTCGACCGCACCGGCCCGTTGAACCCATGATGGGGGCAAAACCGTACAACTCCTCATGACCACGCCCCCGAGACCGCTTCGCCGCGCCCGCCGGAGCCGGTCGTCCCGGCCCTTCGGAAAAAGCTCGGCAAAGCGCCCACGATCGTAACCGTCTTTCTGTCAGGTCCCCAGTTCCTTGCGGAGCCGATCGGCGTCAACACGCCAGAAGGTGTGCTGTTCGCCGTCCACGAGCACGACCGGGATTTGCTCCCAGTAGGCGCGGTGCAGCTCTTCGTCCACGGTGATGTCCTTCTCCTCCCAGGACGCCCCTGTTTCGGCGCACACCGCGGCGACGACGGCGCGCGCGTCGTCACAGAGATGACAGCCCGGTTTGGAGACGAGCGTCACCACGCGCTCGGCGGGTTTCTTCTTCGTACGACGCAGGAGAGGGCTCATGGCATCCATTCTCCGTCGTTCCGCGACCACCCCGCCGGCCTCCTTCTCCGCCGCCTCGCCCGCCACCTTCTCGGAGAGTTCACACCGACGGCACCCCGGCGCGTCCGGAAGTACCGAACAGACTGACTATGCTCACGCTATGGCCGCACTGGGATGGCTCACCCCCCGTAAGCGCTCCGCGACAGCACGGAGCGTGCTGGCGGGTGAGGCCGCAGCAGAGGCAGGACTGAAGTCGTCGCAGGAGATCGACGGCGTCGGCGCGGCACCGACCGGTATCGCCGACCCCGCCGTGCCCGACTTCCCCGTCTTCGGGGACGCGCGA
The DNA here is from genome assembly GCF_040560175.1 of Streptomyces panacea. Lineage (NCBI taxonomy): Bacteria > Bacillati > Actinomycetota > Actinomycetes > Kitasatosporales > Streptomycetaceae > Streptomyces > Streptomyces panacea. Next base: position 10,669 of record NZ_JARJHW010000039.1, on the reverse strand, counting down.
GCCGCGGCCTTCTTCGACCTGGACAACACCGTCATGCAGGGCGCCGCGATCTTCCACTTCGGACGCGGGCTGTACAAGCGGAAGTTCTTCCAGCGCCGCGAACTGGCCAGATTCGCCTGGCAGCAGGCCTGGTTCCGGCTCGCCGGTGTCGAGGACCCCCAGCACATGCAGGACGCGCGGGACAGCGCGCTGTCCATCGTCAAGGGCCACCGGGTCGCCGAGCTGATGTCCATCGGCGAGGAGATCTACGACGAGTACATGGCCGACCGCATCTGGCCGGGCACCCGCACCCTCGCCCAGGCCCACCTCGACGCCGGGCAGCAGGTCTGGCTGGTGACCGCCGCGCCCGTCGAGACCGCCACGATCATCGCCCGGCGCCTCGGACTGACCGGCGCGCTCGGCACGGTCGCCGAGTCGGTCGACGGCGTCTACACCGGCAAGCTCGTCGGCGAGCCCCTGCACGGCCCCGCGAAGGCCGAGGCGGTACGGGCGCTGGCGACGGCCGAGGGCTTCGACCTGGACCGCTGCGCGGCGTACAGCGACTCGCACAACGACATCCCGATGCTGTCCCTGGTCGGACACCCGTACGCGATCAACCCGGACAGCAAGCTCCGCAAGCACGCCAAGGACCGCGAGTGGCGGCTGCGTGACTACCGGACGGGCCGCAAGGCGGCCAAGGTCGGCATCCCGGCGGCAGCCGGGGTCGGCGCGCTGGCGGGCGGCACGGCCGCGGCGGTGGCACTGCACCGCCGTCGCCGCTGACCGCTCACCGCTGCCCGCCCCTGCCCATCACTGACCGTGGCCGACCGTCGCCGATCCCCGCGGCTGACGCACTCAGGCACAACAGATCACGTCGACTGACACATCGTGACGCCAAACGATCAATATCCGCTCACGATGTGCTACTTGATTCGCCGTATAGGCGTAACAGAAGCGACGTAATCGATGATTTGAGCAACTGGGTGTAGTGCTGCCTGTACGAAGCGTTATTCTCCTCAGACGCATACCGGACCCCACACGTCGCCACGACGAGTGAAAGGTCCCGCACTGAACGTGATGGAAGCTCTGCCTCTGGGAGTCCCGTGTACCCACACGTCGGGGTTGACGCCTCGGGCCTGGCTACGCTGCGCGCATCGGTCATCGACCGCTTGCGCGGCTTCGTCCCCACCGCGTACGCCGTCCCCGCATTCGCCGCCGCGGCCCCTGCCGTGAGCGGCCCGATTGGTCCTTGCTATGCCCTGGCGAACGGCGGTGCGGCGGTCGGCAGACGGGGAAGCCGAAACAGCAGCACCACCGCCGCCTCCACCCCCGTCCGCCGGCCCACGGCGGACAGCGACAGCGCCCGCATGATGGAGCTCGTCGAGCGCGCCCAGGCCGGCGAGGCCGAAGCGTTCGGCAGGCTGTACGACCAGTACAGCGACACCGTCTACCGCTACATCTACTACCGCGTGGGCGGCAAGGCGACCGCGGAGGACCTCACCAGTGAGACCTTCCTGCGCGCCCTGCGGCGTATCTCCACGTTCACCTGGCAGGGCCGTGACTTCGGCGCCTGGCTGGTCACGATCGCCCGCAATCTGGTCGCCGACCACTTCAAGTCGAGCCGGTTCCGGCTCGAAGTGACCACCGGCGAAATGCTCGACGCCAACGAGGTGGAGCGCAGCCCGGAGGACTCCGTCCTTGAGTCCCTCTCGAACGCCGCGCTGCTCGAAGCCGTACGGAAACTCAACCCCCAGCAGCAGGAGTGCGTGACCCTGCGCTTCCTGCAAGGGCTCTCGGTCGCCGAGACGGCACGGGTCATGGGGAAGAACGAAGGAGCGATCAAAACCTTGCAGTACCGGGCCGTGCGCACACTGGCGCGGCTGCTCCCGGAGGACGCCCGCTGACGACCGGCCACCGGTCCGCCCACGGATCCGGTGCGCCGTTCAACTCACCGTCGGTGACGCCTCGATGACGCACTGGTCCGATCATCCTTCGCGCGTAACCCAAGTGCCGCGACGCTCGTTGTGCGGGATGCAGGCTCCCTGTGGATGCGCTCAAGGCGTGCAACCTTCCGAACCCCCAGGGGAGTCGATCGTCATGACGAGAGGAGGTGCCGCCAGTGATCGCGAATGTCTCGGCACACCGGCGGGCGAACGCCTTCGCCCAGGCCCTGGAAGACCGGACATCCCAGGGCGCGGCGGGGGATCAGCCCGCCGCGTCGGCCGAACCGACGCAGCAGGGGCGGCTGTTGGCTCTGGCGAGCGGTCTCGGTGAGCTACCGAGACCCGAGCTGGACCCCGAGGTCAAAGTGGTGCAACGAGCACAGCTCGTGGCGGCCATGCAGGCCATGCTGCTGGAGGGCACGGCGGGCGGAGCCGCGTCCACGGGCACTACGGTGCCCGAGCAACGGCGGACATCGGGGAGGGGGGCCCACCGGGCGTCCCCGCTCCGCAAGCTCCGCCCCAGATCCCGCTGGTCGAAAGGGCTGGCGGCCGGCGGACTCACCGTCGGTGTGGCCGCCGGCGCCTTCGGCGGAGTGGCCGCTGCCAGTTCCGACGCCCTGCCCGGTGATTCGCTGTACGGGCTGAAGCGCGGCATGGAGGACTTCAAGCTGGGCATGGCCGACGAGGACGCCGACCGCGGCGGTCTCTACCTGGACCATGCCTCGACCCGGCTGAGCGAAGCCCGCCGACTGCTGGAGCGTGGCCGCTCCGGCTCGCTGGACCATGAATCGCTCGGCGAGATCCGCCGGGCGCTCAACGGCATGAAGCACGACGCCACCGAGGGCCACCGGCTGCTGCACCAGGCGTACGAGAAGGACGGCAAGATCAACTCGATCGCGACGCTCTCCTCGTTCTCCGAATCGCACCGCGCCATCTGGAACGGCCTGCGGGACCGGCTGCCACCGCAGCTGAGCGACGTGGGAAGCCAGGTCAACCTGGTGTTCGACGCCATAGACGAAGACGTCGCCCCGTTGCAGTCGCTGCTGCCGCGCACTCCCGACAAGGACCGGCGCACGCAGAATCCCGGCGGCGCCACCAAGGACTCCAACGGTCCCGGCGGAGGCACGGACAACAGCCCGACGCCGTCGAAGCCGGCGCCCGACAAGGGCCGTACGGACGGCGGGGAGAAGCCCAGCCCGTCCGGGTCCGGAGCCTCGGAGCACGACGGGCTGCTGCCCGGCGCGCCCGGCGATCTGCTCAACCCGCCGTCGGGCACCGACCCTCCGTCGGCGCCCGGCCAGGGCGGCATCCCGCCGGCCCCGGACGTCACACTCCCGCCGTTGCTGCCCGGTCTGCTGCCGGGTCTGGGCATCGACACGGAGAACGCGGACTGACGAGAGGGTCGCGAGAGAGAGGCGAGGGCCGTCGGCCCTCGCCTCTTTCGCGCTGTCGGGTCCCGCCTGCGGTCAGAAGAAGACCGAGCGGCGCTGCACGAGCAGCTTGTAGAGCGTGTGCTGGATCTGCTCCCGTACCTGATCGGTCAGGTTGAACATCAGCATCGGATCCTCGGCCGCCTCGGGCGGATAGCCGTCCGTGGGGATCGGCTCGCCGAACTGGATCGTCCACTTCGTGGGCAGCGGCAGCGCGCCCAGCGGCCCGAGCCACGGGAACGTCGGTGTGATCGGGAAGTACGGGAATCCCAGCAGCCGCGCCAGCGTCTTGGAGTTGCCGATCATCGGGTAGATCTCCTCCGCCCCGACGATCGAGCACGGCACGATCGGCACACCGTGCCGCAGCGCCGTCGAGACGAACCCGCCCCGGCCGAAGCGCTGCAACTTGTAGCGCTCACCGAAGGGCTTCCCGAGGCCCTTGAAGCCCTCCGGCATCACCCCGACGATCTCGCCGCGCCGGAGCAGCCGCTCCGCGTCCTCCGCGCAGGCCAGGGTGTGACCGGCCTTGCGCGCGAGTTCGTTGACGACCGGCAGCATGAACACCAGGTCGGCGGCGAGCAGCCGCAGATGGCGGCCGGCCGGGTGGTTGTCGTGGACGGCGACCTGCATCATCAGCCCGTCGAGCGGGAGGGTGCCGGAGTGGTTGGACACCACCAGCGCGCCGCCGTCCGAGGGGATGTTCTCGATGCCCTTGACCTCGACGCGGAAGTAGTTCTCGTAGAGCGGCCGGATCAACGACATCAGGACCTGGTCGGTGAGTTCCTTGTCGTAACCGAACTCGTCGACCTCGTAGTCACCGGTGACACGGCGCCGCAGAAAAGCGAACCCTTCGGCGAGCCGCCGGTCCCAGGCGCCGCCACCCGGCTGAGGCTCCTCGGCGTGAGGCGCGCCGGGCGCGCCCGGCCGGTCGGATCCGTCGGACCCGTCGGACCCGTCGGATCCGTCGGACCCGGGCTCCGCCGCGTCGGGCCGGGACTCGCCCGGCCGCGACGACGGATCGGGCTTCTTCCCGTCGCCGGGCATGCCGTCCTCGACCCCGTCCGGCTGATCGGGAACCGACGAGAGCGAGGGCGGGTGCGGGCCGGTTCCCGGCCCCGATCCGGATCCCGGCCCGGCCGGAGTCGATGACGACTTGCCGCGGCCCTGCGCGCGCTTCGCCGCGGCGTCCTTCGCCGCCCCGCCGCCGGTTCCTCCGGCGCCGGCCAACCGCGCCGCGCGCCGTGACCGGGGCTCTTCGCCGAAGGGGATGACCTTGGCATCGGCCATGTCAGATGCGCTCCTTGCTGACGAGGGTGGCGAACCGGTCGACCGCGTCGGCGACAGCCTCCGGCGGCAACAGCCCGGCACCCCGGCTACGTGCGAAGTCCGTGAAGGTCCCCGCCGTCGTGTACGTGGGGACGAACCCCAGTGTCTCGCGCATCTGATCCGTACTGACGACCCTGCCGTGGGTCAGCAGCCGGATCTGCTCCGGCGAGAAGTCCGTCACGCCGAGCGTGCGCAGCGCGGAGCCGACCCAGGTGACGGCCGGCAGCAGCACGGGCACCGTCGGCCTGCCGAGGCGCCGGGAGCACTGCGAGAGCAACAGCACGCCGTCACCGGCGATGTTGAAGGTCCCGCTGTTGAGCGTGCCGCGCCGGGGCTCGTGCAGCGCGATCCGCAGCACGTCGATGACGTCGTCCTCGTGGACGAACTGGAGCCGCGGGTCGTAGCCGAAGACCGTCGGCAGCACGGGCAGCGACAGATACTCGGCGAGCGGTGAATCCGCCGCGGGCCCCAGGATGTTCGCGAAGCGCAGCACGCACACGGCGACGTCCGGGCGGCGGCGCGCGAAACCGCGCACGTACCCCTCGACCTCCACCGCGTCCTTCGCGAAGCCGCCGCTGGGCAGCGACTTGGGCGGGGTGGTCTCCGTGAAGACGGCCGGGTCGCGGGGCGCGGAGCCGTACACGCTCGTACTGGACTTGACGACCAGGCGCTCGACGGTGGGCGACTTCTGGCAGGCACCGAGCAGTTGCATGGTGCCGATGACGTTGGTCTCCTTGACGGCCGTCCGGCCGCCGGCGCCGAGCGGTGTGCCCGTCACGTCCATGTGCACGACGGTGTCGACGGAATGCTCGGCCAGGACACGCGCTATGGCGGGCTGGCGGATGTCCGCCCGGACGAAATCGGCACCGCCGAGACTGTGCTCGGGAGTGACTGCGTCCACACCGATGACCCGGTCCACCTCGGAGTCGCGCAGGATCCTCCGTACGAGACGGCTGCCGAGCTGGCGGGCCACTCCGGTCACGAGCACGACCTTGCCCAAGATCAGCGCCTTCCCCTGAATTCGATGTCTGACCCAAGCACATTGCTTGTCCCAGGCGTCACCGTAGCGGGTCGCCGCAGTCACGGGACGGCCTCGCGAGGCTCTTCTCAGCACCTTCGCGAATCTTTGACCCGAACCGACCTGAGCGACGCGGAACGCACCGCGGCCCTCCCACCTGCATGGTGGGAGGGCCGCTGTGTCACGTACAGCTGTCGCTTACTTCTTGTTACGACGCTGAACGCGGGTGCGCTTGAGCAGCTTGCGGTGCTTCTTCTTGGCCATCCGCTTACGCCGCTTCTTGATAACAGAGCCCACGACTACCCTCGCTCACTTCTCTTCACTCGGTGCGGGGCGTCTGGGCCCACACGACCTACGTTGGCCCAGCCTACCCGCCGCCGAGTGAGGGACGTAATCCGAGGGAAATCTCAGGCGGATTCGACCCCCACGAAAGACTCGCGGAGATACTCGTGAACCGCTTGCTCCGGAACCCGGAAAGACCTGCCCACCCGGATCGCCGGCAGATGACCGCTGTGCACCAATCGGTACACGGTCATCTTCGACACTCGCATCACCGAGGCGACTTCCGCCACGGTAAGGAACTTGACCTCGTTGAGAGGCCTCTCGCTGCCAGCAGCCATGACCCACCTGTACCTTCCGCACCCGACGCACACCGGCTTCCCCTCCGGTGACTCATCGTCGCTGTGCGCTCACACCCCAGACTAGGGGCGGGTGGTACGAGTGGGGAAGAGGAGCAGCACATGGCCGCCTACTGTGACAGACACGCTCGATTGAGTACATAGCGAGTCAGCGGACGGTAGTAATCGGACCGCACACCGTCGTCAACCGGAACCACGACGGACACCCGTCCCTCCGCCTCACCCACGAAGAGCGCCGGATCGTCGGTGTCGGCGAGGCCGATGGCCTCAATGCCCAACTGACCTGCTCCGCAGACCCATCCGTGGTCTCCGACGACCAGCTCGGGGAGCGGCCCGCCGAACGCCGCGGCACTGTCCAGAGCAACCCGAACGGGGAGGGGGGAATGACTGTGTGCGCCGGTCTCACTCCCCGCGCGCGATGCTTCGGATTCCCGCACCAACGCGACTCCCCGTACGTAGTCGAGGTGGTACGTGCGTACGCCGAACCGGGTCGTTATGTCGATACATCGCCCCTTCGCCGGGGTGAGTACGGGGCACCCCGCCGCCGACAAAGCGTCTGCCAACCCCGCGTAGAACGCGATCAACCGGTGCGGATGTCCGGTCCCGAACAGCACGGGAGCCCGTCGGCCGGCGGCTGCGCCGAGCCGTTCGGCGAAGGCGTCGAGGCTGCTCAACGTCCGTTCGGGGTCGATGACATCGCCGCCCGAGACATGCGCCGGATCCCCGGAGACCCCGCATCTGTCGGCCATGAGCCGCAGCAACTCGCGTTCGCACCAGGCCCGTTCGGGGGTGAGCCCCAGTGTCGCGCGCGGATCCCGGACGGCGAACAGCCGGTAGCTGCGCAGGCTCTGCTCCCGCGTGGTGGCCACCGGGCCGGCCAGTCTGGCGGCCAGCAGGTGGGCCCGTAGAGTTCCCGTACTCAGCACAGCCCGATGCTTCCGTACGGAGGCGTGCTCGGGGCCAAAACGGTTACGGCACCGCACAGTTGGCGTAACCCGAACAAGCCCGACCGCCACCACCGGCCCGTCCGGCGATCGACGCCGGGCCGCCCACCGGGCGGCCACGGTCACGACGCCCCCACGCCCCCCCACGCCAAGACCTAGGCCAGCAACCCCCGCAGCGGGAACACCGCCTTGCGCGTCGCGATGATCGCCTGGTCCAGCCGGTCCGCCGGGTCGTAACCCGCCTCCCACGGCTGCCAGTTCGGCGTACGCCCGTCCGTCATCCGCCGTGGCGCGGACTCCCGCGTACGGGCGAAGACCTCGTCCCGCCACTCCTCCGGCACCGCCGACGCCGGGTCGATGGGCGCGTGCGCCGCGATCGACACCAGATGGGTCCAGGAGCGCGGCACGACGTCCACGACCGAGTAGCCGCCACCGCCGAGCGCGATCCAGCGGCCCTCGTCGACGTACTCGTGCGCCAGGTCGTGGCAGGACGCCTGCACGGCGCGCTGCGCGTCCAGCGACACCGCGAGATGCGCCAGCGGGTCCTCGAAGTGCGTATCGGCGCCGTGCTGCGTCACGAGCGCCTGCGGCCGGAAGTCCGCGAGCAGTTCGGGCACGACGGCGTGGAAGGCCCGCAGCCACCCCTCGTCGCCCGTCCCGGCGGGCAGCGGCAGATTGACCGCGCTGCCCTCTCCCGCGCCCTCGCCCGTCTCCTCGGGCCAGCCGGTCTGCGGGAAGAGCGTGCGGGGATGCTCGTGGAGCGAGATCGTCAGCACGCGCGGGTCGTCCCAGAACGCCGCCTGGACGCCGTCCCCGTGATGCACGTCCACGTCCACGTACGCGACGCGCTCCGCGCCCAGCTCCAGGAGCCGCGCGACGGCGAGCGACGCGTCGTTGTAGATGCAGAAGCCCGAGGCCGAGCCGGGCATCGCGTGGTGCAGGCCGCCGGAGAAGTTCACGGCGTGCCTCGTCTCGCCGCGCCACACGGCCTCGGCGGCGCCGACCGACTGCCCGGCGATGAGCGCGGACGCCTCGTGCATCCCGGCGAAGGCCGGATCGTCGGGAGTGCCGATGCCGTACGAACCGTCGGCGGAGCTCGGATCGGCCGAGTAGCGCCGTACCGCGTCGACGTAGTCCTCGTGGTGAACGAGTCTCAGGGTCGAATCCCCGGCGGACGGCGCGGACACCACGTCCACCTCGCTGTCGAGCCCGTACGCGCGCACCAGCCGCCTCGTCAGTGCCAGGCGTACCGGGTCCATCGGGTGACTCGACCCGAAGTCGTAGTCCGTTACGGCGTCATCCCACATCAGCTGCGCGCGACCGGTCATGCCCGCCACCGTATCGGGAGGTCCCGTCGGCGAACGAGCGGGCGTACACCAGCGTCACAAGGATCATGACCATCGGTACGAGCATCGCGCCCCGGTAACTCCACACGTCGCCGAGGGCGCCGACGAGGGGCGAGCCGATCAGGAATCCCACGTAGTTGAAGATGTTCAGCCGGGCGACGGCGGCGTCGCTGGCGTCGGGGAACATCCGCCCGGCGGCGGCGAAGCACTGCGGTACGAGGACACAGAGACCGAACCCGAGAATCGTGAACCCCAGGATCCCCACCCACGCGCCGGGCGCCAGCGCGACCACCGCGAACCCGGCGGCGGCGAACAGCGATCCGAAGCGCACGACGGCGACGGGCCCGAAGCGGCGCACACCGAGGTCTCCGGCGGCGCGGCCGAGGAGTGTGGTGACCATGTACGCGTTGTACGGGACGGTGGCGACCTCGTCGGAGCTGCCGAGGACGTCCTGGAGGTACTTGGCGCTCCAGTTGGAGACGGTGGAGTCGCCGATGTAGGCGAAGGTCATGACCAGGCAGAGCGGCAGGAGGGCCTTGAAGGCGACGCTGCCGCCGCCCGTGGTCGCGGCGCCTGGGGCGGTGGCGGCGCCGGAGGCGGTGGCGGCGCCTGAGGCGGTGGCGGCCGGTATTCGCGTGTCCGCGTCCGTGTACCAGTGGCTGCCGATGAGCGCGGCCGGCAGCAGCACGAGGACGACCGGCAGATACGACACCAGCAGGGACAGGTCCCAGTGGGCGCCGGCCCAGGCGAGCGAGGCCCCGGCGATGCCTCCGAGGCTGTACGTGGCGTGGAAGCCGAGCATGATGCTGCGGCCGTACGCCCGCTGAAGGCGCACACCCAGCATGTTCATCGACGCGTCGAGCGCACCGACCGACAGCCCGAACGCGCCGAGGGAACCGGCGAGTTGCCACACCTGGTCACCGGCCGCCACGCCGAGGAGGGCGAGCAGCACGAGCGGCTGCGCCCACCGCAGTACGACGCGGGGCCGCACGCGCACGACGATCTTCTCGGTGAGGACGCTGCCCACACCGGCGAGAATCGGCACGGCCGCGAGGAACGCCGGCAGCAGGGCGTCGGATATCCCGTACCGGTCCTGGATGGCGGGAATGCGCGTGACGAGGAGGGCGAAGGCCACCCCCTGCACGAGGAAGCTCAGCGCCAGGGACACCCGTCCGTGTCTCAACCGCGTGTCTGCGTTGACCGGCTTGGCTGTCGAGGCCCTCATGGCCGGACAGCGTATGGCTCCGCGCTACCGAGGGGTAGATGGATCAGGCAAGCAGTTCCGGAAGCTCGGCGAGCTCGGCCATCGAGGAGAAGTACGCGGTGGCGCCCGGCAGCTTCTCGGCGGGGGTCATCGCGGTGAACGCGTACACATCCATCCCGGCCGCCCGTGCGGCGGCCACCCCGAGCGGGCTGTCCTCGATGACGAGGCACCGGGCGGGAGGGACACCCATCCGCTCGGCCGCGTGCAGGAAGAGATCCGGCGCCGGCTTTCCGCGCCCGACGTCCTGCGCGCTGAAGACGATCCCGGGCTCGAACCACCGGTCCAGCCCGGTCTTTCGGTGCCCCACCCGGATCCGTTCATGGCTCCCGGAGGACGCGACGCAGTACGGCCGCCCGTCGGCGGCCAGCTTGCGCAGCACCTCGATGACGCCCTCCACGGGCTTCAACTCCCGCTCGAACGCGGCGAACACCCGGCTGTGCAGGGTGTCGTCGAAGTCCTCGGGCAGCTGCTGCCCGGTTCTCTCCCGTACGAGATCGTGCACCCGGTGCACCGCGGCGCCCATGTAGTCGCGGAGGGAATCCTCGTAGGTGGTGGGGTGACCGAGTTCGGTGAGATAGCCGGCCAGGATGGTGTTGGAAAGAGGCTCGCTGTCGACGAGGACGCCGTCGTTGTCGAAGATGACCAGTTCGTATTCGTAGCTCATATGCCGACTGTAAATGGCTCCTGAACGCAGAAATGCCTCAACCCCCGGACAAGGTCCGGGGGTTGAGGCACAAAATTTGTTCGGCGGCGTCCTACTCTCCCACAGGGTCCCCCCTGC
>NZ_JARJHW010000038.1:0-47337 GCF_040560175.1 Streptomyces panacea | reverse complement strand
CCGCCCGCCGAGCGGGTCCGGACCGCTCAGCCGTGCCAGGAGCGCCACAGCGCCGCGTACGCGCCGTCCGCCGCCACCAGCTCGTCGTGACTGCCCAGCTCGCTGATCCGGCCCTCCTCGACCACGGCGATCACGTCCGCGTCGTGCGCGGTGTGCAGCCGGTGCGCGATGGCCACGACCGTGCGGCCGTCCAGGACCTTCGCCAGCGACCGCTCCAGATGGCGGGCCGCGCGCGGGTCGAGCAGCGACGTCGCCTCGTCCAGGACCAGCGTGTGCGGGTCGGCCAGCACCAGCCGCGCCAGCGCGATCTGCTGCGCCTGCGCGGGCGTGAGCGTCGTACCGCCGGAGCCGACCTCGGTGTCGAGTCCGTCGTCGAACGCGCGGGCCCAGCCGTCCGCGTCGACCGCGCCGAGCGCCGCCCACAGCTCCGCGTCCGCCGCGTCCGCGCGGGCGAGCCGCAGATTGTCGCGCATCGACCCCACGAAGACGTGGTGCTCCTGGTTGACCAGGGCGACATGGCCCCGCACCCGCTCCGCGGGCATCCGCGACAGCTCGGCCCCGCCCAGCGTGATCCGGCCCGTCCGCGGGGCGTAGATCCCGGCGAGCAGCCGCCCCAGCGTGGACTTGCCCGCACCGGACGGTCCGACCAGCGCGACGCGGGTGCCGGGAGCGACCTCCAGCGTCACCTCATGAAGGACGTCGACACCCTCGCGGTAACCGAAGTCGACCCGGTCGGCGCTGACGTCCCGGCCGTCCGGCACGACCTTCTCGTCACCGTCCTCCGACGCGATCTCGCGTACGCCGACGAGCCGGGCGAGTGACACCTGTGCCACCTGCAACTCGTCGTACCAGCGCAGAATAAGACCCACCGGGTCGACCAGCATCTGCGCGAACAGGGCACCGGTCGTCAGCTGCCCGACCGTGATCCAGTCCTGGAGGACGAAGACACCGCCGCCCACCAGCGTCGCCACGAAGATCGTGACGTGGGTGAGGTTGATGACGGGGAAGAGCACCGACCGCAGCCAGAGGTTGTACCGCTCCCACGCCGTCCACTCCTTGATGCGCCGGTCGGACAGCGCCACCCGGCGGCGGCCGAGGCGGTGCGCCTCGACGGTCCGGCCGGCGTCGATCGTCTCGGCCAGTACGGCGGCGACCGCCGCGTAACCGGCCGCCTCGGAGCGGTACGCCGACGGCGCCCGCCTGAAGTACCAGCGGCAGCCCACGATCAGCACCGGCAGCGCCACCACCACCGCGAGCGCCAGCGGCGGCGCGGTGACCGCCAGAGCGCCGATCAGCAGCGCCGCCCACACCACGCCGATCGCCAGCTGGGGTACGGCCTCGCGCATCGCGTTGGCCAGCCGGTCGATGTCGGTGGTGATCCGGGACAGCAGGTCGCCGGTGCCGGCGCGTTCGAGGACACCGGGCGGCAGCCGTACCGACCGTACGAGGAAGTCCTCGCGCAGGTCGGCCAGCATCTCCTCACCGAGCATCGCGGCACGCAGCCGCATCATCCGGGTGAAGAGGGTCTGGACGACCAGCGCGGCCGCGAAGATGACGGCGGTGCGCTCCAGATGGAGCTCCTTCGCCCCCTTGGCGCCCTCGGACAGGTCCTCGACGACGCCGCCGAGCAGATACGGCCCCGCCATGGACGCGATCACCGCGACCGCGTTGACCGCGATGAGCAGGACGAACGCCTTGCGGTGGCGCCGCAGCAGCTCCACGACGTAGGTCCGCACCGTCGCCGGGCGGGCGACGGGCAGGGTCGTGGCCGACTCCGGTGCCGCCGGGTCGTACTCCGGTGGTGCCACGCCGATCATGCGGATTCCTCGATCTCTTCCAGCCGGTCGCGGGTCTTGAGCGGTGTCGGCACGAGCGCGCCGCCGGTCGCGTCGTCGGGCGTGCCGTCGGGCGTGCCGCCTGTCCCGTTCTCGTTCTCGGTCTCGTCGTCCGTCTGCCGCGTGACGACATTCAGATAGCGCGGGTCGTCCCGCAGCAGCTCCCGGTGCGCCCCCGTGGCCGCGACCTTCCCGTCGTGGACGAACACCACGGTGTCCGCGCGGTCGAGCAGCAGCGGCGACGACGCGAACACCACCGTCGTACGGCCGTCGCGCAGGCGCCGGACGCCTTCCGCGATCCGCGCCTCCGTGTGCGAGTCCACGGCCGACGTGGGCTCGTCCAGGACCAGCACCTCCGGGTCGGCGACCAGCGAGCGGGCCAGCGCGAGCCGCTGGCGCTGCCCGCCGGAGAGCGACCGGCCGCGCTCGGTGATGCGCGAGCGCAGCGGGTCGCCGCTGCCGTCCACCGACGCCTGGACGAGCGCGGCCAGCACGTCGTCGCACTGCGCGGCGTCCAGCGCGTCCTTCGGCTCCACCGTCCCGGACGCGGGCACGTCCAGCAGCTCGGTGAGGGTGCCCGACAGCAGCACCGGATCCTTGTCCTGTACGAGGACGGAGGCGCGCGCCGCGTCCAGCGGGAGGTCGTCGAGCGCCACCGAACCGAGCAGTACGGACGGGCTCTTCTCCTCCTCGGCCGCGTGTCCGCCCAGCCGTTCGGCCAGTCGCCCGGCCGCGTCGGGGTCGCCGCACACGACGGCGGTCAACCGCCCGGCGCGGGCGAGCACGCCGGTGGCCGGGTCGAAGAGGTCCCCGGTGGGCCGGGCGTCGTCGAGACCGCCGCGCTCGTCCTCGTAAGAGGTCCGCTCCAGCCGCAGCACACGGGCCGCGCGCGTCGCTGAGGGACGCGAGAAGGAGTAGGCCATGGCGATCTCCTCGAAGTGACGGAGCGGGAAGAGCAGCAGCGTGACCGCGCTGTACACCGTGACCAGTTCACCGACGGAGATCCGGCCGTCGCCCGCGAGGAGCGCGCCGTACCAGACCACCGTGATCAGCAGCACGCCCGGCAGGAAGACCTGGATCGCGGAGATCAGCGCCCACATGCGGGCGCTGCGGACGGCCGCCACGCGGACCTCCTGCGAGGCTTCCCGGTAGCGCGTGAGGAACAGCTCCTCGCCGCCGATGCCGCGCAGCACCCGCAGCCCCGCCACCGTGTCGGCGGCCAGCTCGGTGGCCCGGCCCGCCTTGTCGCGCTGGACGTCGGCGCGCCGCGTGGCGCGGGGGAGCAGCGGCAGTACGGCGAGGGCCAGCACCGGCACCCCGATGGCCACGACCGCGCCGATCGACGGCAGATACAGCACCAGGCCCACGCACACCACGACGACCGCGATGGCGGCCGCCAGGAAGCGCGACAGCGCCTCGACGAACCAGCCGATCTTCTCGACGTCGCCCGTCGACACGGCGACCACCTCGCCGGCCGCGACACGGCGGGTCAGCGCCGAACCCAGCTCGGCGGTCTTACGGGACAGCAGCTGCTGGACACGGGACGCCGCGGTGATCCAGTTGGTGACCGCCGCACGGTGCAGCATCGTGTCGCCGACGGTGATCGCGGCGCCGAACAGGGCGATGACGACGCCGGCCGTCGCGAGGCGCCCGCCCGAGCGGTCCACGACGGCCTGGACGGCGAGTCCGGCCCCCAGCGGCAGCCCGGCGACGCCCAGTTGGTGCAGCAGTCCCCAGGAGAGCGATCTGAGCTGGCCACGCAGCTGATTGCGGCCGAGCCAGTACAGGAAACGCGGTCCTGACCGGGCATCGGGTGTCCCGGGATCGGGATACGGAAGATCGCGAATCTGCATGACGTCCCAGTGAGTCGTGGATGGCCCAAACCGTGCAAGGTTGTCCCTCGGGCGGGGTCCGGGGCAATCGATTATTCGCTTCTCGGCCACATGGGAGTGAAACGCGACGGGGCCCGGCCGGCGCACTCGCGCCGGCCGGGCCCACGACTTCCTCGGTTACGCCTCGGACGGCTTCGCGGAATCCGTACCGGGCCGGGACTTCTTCCATTCGCCGCGGGTGAAGTCCGGGATCCGCTGCGGTGTGCCGTTCGCCTTGATGGACGCGTGGCTCAGCGGTACGGGGGCGGTCCACGTCGCCGCGTCGTACACGTCGAAGTCGGGGACCAGGCCCAGCCGGACGCACTGCATCAGCCGGAAGACCATGATGTAGTCCATCCCGCCGTGCCCGCCCGGAGGGTTGGCGTGCTCCTTCCACAGCCAGTGGTCCCAGTCGGCGTACGCGGCGAAGTCGCCCCACTCGTCGTTCGTGTGGTCCGGTTCGAGGTAGATGCGCTCCGGATAGTCCTCGAAGACGCCCCTGGTGCCGCCGAGACTGTTGATCCGGCTGTACGGGTGCGGTGTCGAGACGTCGTGCTCCAACCGGACGACCCGGCCCCTGGCCGTCTGGACCAGACTGATCGTCCGGTCACTGCTGACGTAGCTCTCCTTCCAACTGGGGTCGCCCGGCGGCATGTTCTCCTCGCGGTACTGGGCGAGGCCGAGCGCGGGCGTACCGATGCTGGTGATGCTGACGGCGCGGTCACCGCGGTTGATGTCCAGGTAGTTGGCGACGGGGCCGAAGCCGTGGTTCGGGTACAGGTCGCCTCGGAGCCGGGTGTGCCACAGCCGGCGCCAGGGGCCTTCGTAGTAGTCCGGGTCGAACATCAGGCCGCGCAGATCGTGGTTGTACGCGCCGGCGCCGTGCAGCAGATCGCCGAACAGGCCCGCGTGCGCCATCCGCAGGACGCGCATCTCGTTCTTGCCGTACGCGCAGTTCTCCAGCTGCATGCAGTGGCGCCGGGTGCGCTCGGAGAGGTCGACCAGCTTCCACAGCTCGTCGAGCCGCATCGCGACCGGACACTCCACGCCGACGTGCTTGCCGGCCAGCATCGCCGTCTTGGCCATCTCGAAGTGGAAGTCCCACGGAGTGGCCACGTAGACGAAGTCGACGTCGCCGCGCGCGCAGAGCTGTTCGTAGTCGTGCTCGTCCTTCGTGTAGACGGCGGGCGCCGGCTGCCCGGCCCTGACGACCTTGGCGGCGGCGGCGCGCGCCTTGTCCCGCACCGTGTCGCACACGGCGACGACCTGGACGCCGGGCACCGCGAGGAACAGATCGATCATGCTGCCGCCGCGGTTGCCGAGGCCGATGATGCCGACACGGACCGTGGCGCGTCTTTCGAAGGGCACGCCGGCCATGGTGCGGCCCTGGCGCTCGGGGACGGTGGATTCGGCGCTGTCGGAGGCGGCTTGCGCGGAGGCGGCTCGCGCGGTGGCGGCGGCGGTCCCGCTGCCCAGGGCGGTGAGTCCGAGCCCGGCGCCGGCGGCGCCCGCCGTCGTCCGGAGAGCGGAACGGCGGCTCACCGAGCCGCCGTTGTCGTCGTCCTGGTCCCTGCCGGGGTTCTGCGGTGCTGCGTCGTTCATGAAGCCTCCGTAGGAGCTGACGTGCGCGGCGGAATTGAACCTCGGGAAGGACCTTGGTAGGTGGGACTGGTGGTGCGCAAGGGGCCTTGTTTGGACTCTTCGATCGGACCCTTGGACTCTTCGACACGCAGGCCGGGGCGGTGGCCGGAACCCGCTCCCCGGCGCCCCTCAGCAGCGCCGCTCCGGTACGCCGTCGACCGGCCCGCCCACCAGCGCCGACAGCAGCCCGCCGAGCACGCCGCGCTGGTCCGCCGTCAGCGGGGCCAGGATGTCCTCGGCGGCGGACCTGCGCGCGTCGCGCAGCGCCCGCAGCACGCCCCGCCCGGTCTCGGTGAGCTCGATCCGGATCACCCGGCGGTTGGTCGGGTCGGGGGCGCGGCGGACCCAGCCGCTCGACTCCAGGCCGTCGACCAGGCTCGTCACGGCGCGGGGCACCACTTCGAGGCGCTCGGCGAGATCCGCCATCCGCGGCGGACTGTCGTAGAAGGCGACCGTGCGCAGCAGGCGCGACTGCGCGGGGGTGATCCCGATCGGCTCCAGATAGCGCTTCTGGACGCGGTGGAGCCTGCGGGTGAGCCTCAGGAGCTGTTCGGCCAGCAGGCCGTCGGCGTCTGGCGTGCCGGCGTCGGGGGTGCTCATGGCGGAATAATAACAGGACTACGTACATTGTGAAGGTAGGTAACAGTGAGCTATGCTCCTCAAAGCCTTTTTCCCGCTTCCTGAATCCCCTCGAAGGAGCCCATGAAGTCCGAACTGTCGACCTGGAAGCCCTCCGACCGGCCCCCGGATCCGTCCCTGCCCGAACCGCCGGCCCAGCTGCACCGTATCTTCCGGCTTTTCCGTCCCTACCGAGGCAGACTCGCCGTCGTCGGCCTGCTCGTCGGTGCCTCGTCGCTGGTGGCCGTCGCCTCGCCGTTCATGCTGCGCGAGATCCTCGACACCGCGATCCCGCAGGGCCGCACCGGGCTGCTCAGCCTGCTCGCCCTCGGCATGATCCTCACCGCCGTCCTCAGCAGTGTCTTCGGCGTCATCCAGACCCTCATCTCCACGACGGTCGGCCAGCGCGTCATGCACGACCTGCGGACGGCCGTCTACGCGCAGTTGCAGCGCATGCCGCTCGCGTTCTTCACCCGCACCCGCACCGGCGAGGTCCAGTCCCGGATCGCCAACGACATCGGCGGCATGCAGGCGACGGTCACCTCCACCGCCACCTCGCTCGTCTCCAACCTCACCGCCGTCATCGCCACCGTCGTCGCGATGCTCGCGCTGGACTGGCGGCTGACGGTCGTCTCGCTGCTCCTGCTGCCGGTGTTCGTGTGGATCAGCCGCCGCGTCGGCCGTGAGCGCAAACGGATCACCCTCCAACGGCAGAAACAGATGGCCACGATGGCCGCCACGGTCACGGAGTCGCTGTCGGTGAGCGGCATCCTTCTCGGCCGCACGATGGGGCGCGCCGACTCGCTCACCAAGTCCTTCGCCGAGGAGTCCGAGCAGCTCGTCGACCTGGAAGTGCGGTCGAACATGGCCGGGCGGTGGCGGATGTCCGTCATCGGCATCGTCATGGCCGCCATGCCCGCCGTCATCTACTGGGCGGCCG
This sequence comes from Streptomyces panacea, assembly GCF_040560175.1. NCBI lineage: Bacteria > Bacillati > Actinomycetota > Actinomycetes > Kitasatosporales > Streptomycetaceae > Streptomyces > Streptomyces panacea. Next base: position 40,432 of record NZ_JARJHW010000038.1, on the reverse strand, counting down.
GCTTCGTCCTCCAGTCCGGCGGCACGGTCGTCTCCCTGGGCACGCTGGTCGCCTTCGTCTCCCTCCAGCAGGGCCTCTTTCGCCCGGCCGTGAGCCTGCTCGCCACCGGCGTGCAGATGCAGACGTCGCTCGCGCTCTTCCAGCGCATCTTCGAATATCTCGACCTGCCCGTCGACATCACCGAATCCGAGAGTCCGGTCGCGCTCGACAAGGTCCGGGGCGAAGTGCGCTTCGACGGCGTCGACTTCAGCTACGACGAGAAGGACGGCAACACCCTCCACGGCCTGGACGTGACCGTCCCGGCGGGCGGCAGCCTCGCCGTCGTCGGTCCCACCGGATCGGGCAAGTCGACCCTCAGCTATCTCGTGCCGCGCCTGTACGACGTGACGGGCGGCCGGGTCCTGCTCGACGGGGTCGACGTACGCGACCTGACCTTCGACACCCTGGCCCGCGCGGTGGGCGTCGTGTCCCAGGAGACGTATCTCTTCCACGCCTCCGTCGCCGACAACCTCCGCTTCGCGAAGCCGGAGGCGACGGACGAGGAGATCGAGACGGCGGCCAGGGCGGCACAGATCCACGACCACATCGCCGCTCTGCCCGACGGGTACGACACGCTGGTCGGCGAGCGCGGATACCGGTTCTCCGGCGGCGAGAAACAGCGCCTCGCCATCGCCCGCACCATCCTGCGCGACCCGCCGGTCCTCGTGCTCGACGAGGCGACCAGCGCGCTCGACACCCGTACCGAACACGCGGTCCAGCAGGCCATCGACGCCCTCTCGGAGGGCCGTACGACCATCACCATCGCGCACCGGCTCTCGACGGTGCGGGACGCCGACCAGATCGTCGTCCTCGACGCGGGGCGAATCGCCGAGCGAGGCACGCACGACGAGCTGATCGACCGCGACGGCAGATACGCGGCGCTCGTCCGCAGGGACGGAACGACGGCGCCCGGACCGGCCCGGGACGAGCGCGTGAGCGCCGCCTGACACCCGGCAGCGCCGCCGCTCCCCGGGACGGGAAGGGACAACGCCGTCGTGGGGGCATGTGGACGAGCCGGCCGACGACGTGGACCGGGTCGGCGGGCCTCGCCCCGTGCGGGGTGCCGGAATCCGCGCTTTGTCCGGGTTAGCGTGCCCGCATGATGAACGAGCCCCCGCGTACGCCGTCCGGACGCAGGCCCCGACTGACCCGCCGTGGCCGACTGGTCCTGATCGCGACGGCGGTGGTCGTCGTCGCGGTGGCCGTGCTCGTACCGCTGTCGCGTACCGGCGACTCACCCGACGGCGAGAGGAAGACGGTGTCGCTGCTCGTCCCCGAGGGGCGACGCGCCACCCAGGTGTACGCCTCCGTCGACAAGGTTCTCGGCGTCCCGTCCGGCACGACAGCCGAGGCGGCGACCGGCACCCGGCTCGAACTCCCCGGCGCCGCCAAGCGCAACCCCGAGGGATATCTGTTCCCGGCCACCTATCCGGTCGGGACCGGCGCGACCCCGTCCGGTCTGCTCGGCTACATGGTCGACACCGCCCGGGAGCGCTTCGGGGCCGACCGCGTCACCGAGGGCGCGCGGCGCAACGGCGTGAGCGTGTATCAGACCGTGACGATCGCCAGCATCGTGCAGGCCGAGGCCGACACGGCCGCCGACATGGGCCGCGTCGCGCGCGTCGTGCACAACCGACTGGCCCGGGACATGCCGCTCCAGATGGACTCGACCCTCAACTACGCCCTGAACCGCAGCACGCTGGACACCACCCACTCCGACACGAAGACCGCGAGCCCCTACAACACCTACGAGTTCAGGGGCCTGCCGCCCACGCCGATCGGCAATCCGGGGGAGGAGGCGATGAACGCCGCGATCAATCCGGCGCGGGGCGACTGGCTGTACTTCGTGACGGTGGCGCCGGGGGACACCCGCTTCACCGCCGACTACGACGAACACCGCGTAAACGTCGAGGAGTTCAACGCGAACAGAAGCGCCGCTACGAGCTGAGCGCGCGCCGCCCACCAGCCTGGGACGGGACGAGGGACGAGCCCTCAGGCGAGGACCGGGACCGGCTCCCGCTCCAGCAGCGCCCGGATCTCGCGTACGGCGGCGCGGCCCGCCCGGTTGGCGCCGATCGTGGAGGCCGAAGGCCCGTACCCGACGAGATGGACGCGCTCGTCCCGTACGGCACGCGTGTCCTCGACCCGGATCCCGCCACCCGGCTCACGCAGCCGAAGCGGCGACAGATGGTCGATCGCCGGGCGGAAACCGGTGGCCCAGAGGATCACATCGGCGTCCACGCGCCGCCCGTCGTCCCAGGCCACACCGGACGGGGTGATCCGGTCGAACATCGGCAGCCGGTCGAGCACACCCCGCTCACGCGCCCGCGTGATCGCCTCGTTCACCGGCAGCCCGGTCACCGACACCACGCTCCGGGGCGGCAGCCCGGCCCGTACCCGCTCGTCCACCAGCGCGACGGCGGCCCGCCCCTGCTCCTCGCCGAACGGCCCCTCCCGGAAGACGGGCGGCCGGCGAGTGACCCATGTCGTCCCGGCGGCCACGTCCGCGATCTCCATCAGATGCTGCGTCCCGGAGGCCCCGCCACCGACGACGACCACCCGCAGCCCGGCGAACTCGTCCGGTCCCGGATAGCCGGCCGTGTGCAGTTGGCGCCCCCGAAAAGTCTCCTGCCCCGGATAACGCGGCCAGAAGGGCCGGTCCCAGGTGCCCGTGGCATTGATCAGCGCCCGCGCCGACCAGACCCCCTCCGAGGTCTCGATCCGCAGCCGCCCACCCTCGCCCTCCCGCACGGACGCCACATCCACGGGCCGGCGCACGCGCAGGTCGAACCGCTCCTCGTACGCAGTGAAGTACCCCCCGATCACCTCCGACGACGGCCGCGATCCGTCGGCGCCGGTCAGCTCCATGCCGGGCAGCGCGTACATCCCGTGGATCTTCTCGTACGTGAGCGAGGCCCACCGGAACTGCCAGGCGCCGCCCGGCCGCGGGGAATGGTCGAGGGTGACGAAGTCCCGGTCGGGCACCAGGCCGGACCGCCGCAGATGGTAGGCGCTCGACAACCCGCCCTGCCCCGCGCCGATGACCACGACGTCCACGTCCCGTACCGCCCCGAAGTCGTTCACGCTTCTACCAACAGCCGAGGGCACCCGGATCATCCCGTACGCGAACGCGACCGGGGGACGGCAGGATGGACCCATGCCCGACGCCTTCACCACCAGGACCGTGAACATCGCCACCGGCACCGACGAGACCGTCACCGACCTGACGCACGTGTGCGAACGGTTCCTCCGCGAGACGGCGGCCGGCCGGGACGGCCTCCTCAACGTCTTCGTCCCGCACGCGACGGCCGGCGTGGCCGTCATCGAGACGGGCGCGGGCAGCGACGACGACCTGCTCGCCGCGCTGCACACCCTCCTCCCGCCGGACGACCGCTGGCGACACCGCCACGGCTCCCCGGGCCACGGCCGCGACCACGTCCTCCCGGCCCTGGTCCCACCCCACGCGACCCTCCCGGTGATCGGCGGCCGCCTGGAACTGGGTACTTGGCAGTCGGTCTGCCTGGTCGACACCAACACCGACAACCCGGACCGGACGGTACGGCTCAGCTTCCTGGGCTGACCCGGCCCGTAGGCTGGGCACCGTGCCCGCCCCCCGCCCCCATCGCGTCGCCGTCCTCGTGCTGGAGGGCGCGAAACCGCTCGATGTCGGGATTCCCGCGCAGGTGTTCACAACCCGCGAGAGCATGCCGTACGAGGTGCGGGTGTGCGGCGCCGCGCCCGGTCTGGTGGCCGGTGGGGACGGGCTGTCGTACCACGTGGCCCACGGGCTCGACGCGCTCGCGTGGGCCGACATCGTCTTCATCCCCGGCTACCGGTTCCCCGACCGCGACGACCCCCGGCGGGAGATCATCGACGCGCTGATCGCCGCCCACGAGCGGGGCGCGCGGCTCGCCGCCATCTCCACGGGTGCCTTCGCGCTCGCCGCCACGGGCCTGCTCGACGGCAAGCGCGCCACGACGCACTGGCACTACACACGGGCACTCGCCGCGAAGCATCCGCTCGTGCGCGTCGACGAGAACGTGCTGTTCGTGGACGAGGGCACCGTGCTGACATCGGCCGGGGCCGCCTCCGGCATCGACCTGTGCCTGCACATCCTGCGCGCCGATCTCGGGGTGGCCGCCTCGAACCACGCGGCCCGGCGCCTGGTCGCGGCCCCGTACCGCAGCGGCGGTCAGGCGCAGTACGTACCGCGCAGGGTGCCCGAGCCGCTCGGCGAGCGGTTCGCCGCCACCCGCGAATGGGCGCTGCGCCGGCTCGGCGAGCCCCTCACGCTCCAGGCGCTCGCCCGGCACGCGGCCGTGTCGCCGCGCACCTTCTCGCGGCGCTTCGTCGAGGACACCGGGTACACGCCGATGCAGTGGGTGATGCGCGCCCGCGTCGACGCGGCCCGGGAGTTGCTGGAGCTTTCGGAGCGGAGCGTCGAGCAGATCGCCACCGACGTCGGACTCGGCACCGGTACGAATCTGCGGCTGCACTTCCAGGCCACCCTCGGCACCACACCGAGCGCCTACCGGCGGACCTTCGCCCAGGGCGAGTAGCCCGCGGCGGACCGCCGTTTGGCGTAATCCTTTCGAACCATGGCGTTCACGCCGCCGTCATCGGCGGGCGCCGTGCGCGAGCCTGAGAGGGACCCGAAAGGACATCACTCATGACTCGCATCGCCATCAACGGATTCGGCCGCATCGGACGCAACGCGCTGCGCGTCCTGCTGGAGCGCGACAGCGACCTCCAGGTCGTCGCCGTCAACGACCTCACGGAGCCCGCCGCCCTCGCGCGGCTGCTCGCCTTCGACACGACGGCCGGCCGGCTCGGCCGCCCGGTCACCGCCGACGAGGACGCCCTCGTCGTGGACGGCCGCCGTATCGCCGTGCTAGCCGAGCGCGAACCCGCGCGGCTGCCGTGGGCCGAACTCGGCGTCGACATCGTGCTGGAGGCGACCGGCCGCTTCACGTCGGCCGAGGCCGCCCGCGCCCACCTCGACGCGGGCGCCAGGAAGGTGCTCGTCAGCGCGCCGTCGGCGGGCGCCGACGCCACCGTCGCGTACGGGGTCAACACCGAGGCGTACGACCCGGCCACCCACACGATCGTCTCGAACGCCTCGTGCACGACCAACGCCCTCGCGCCACTGGCCAAGGTGCTCGACGACCTCGCGGGCATCGAGCACGGCTTCATGACGACCGTGCACGCCTACACCCAGGAACAGAACCTTCAGGACGCCCCCCACCGCGACGCCCGCCGCGCCCGCGCCGCCGCCGTCAACATCGTGCCGACCACGACCGGCGCCGCCAAGGCGATCGGCCTCGTCCTGCCGAACCTCGACGGCAAGCTGTCCGGTGACTCGATCCGCGTACCCGTGCCGGTCGGCTCGATCGTCGAACTCAACACGACCGTCGCCCGCGACGTGTCGCGCGACGACGTGCTGGCGGCGTACCGCGCCGCGGCCGACGGGCCGCTCGCCGGGATCCTGGAGTACTCGGACGACGCTCTCGTATCGTCCGACATCACCGGCAACCCGGCCTCGGCGATCTTCGACTCGGCCCTCACCCGGGTCGACGGCCGCCACATCAAGGTGGTCGCCTGGTACGACAACGAGTGGGGTTTCTCGAACCGGCTGGTCGACACGCTCGAACTCCTCGCCGCCCACTGACCGGCCGCCCGGTGGCCCCGGTCGGGTGACAAGGCGTGTGACACGGACGGGTGACCAACTCCCGTACGCGCCCCGCGCGGTCGGAGCGCTCAGCCCTCGGCACCGCTCCCGTCGAGGAGCGGCGCCGTCGGCAGCCGCGGCACACTCGCGATCAGCCGGGCGGTGTACGGGTGGGACGGCGCGCCCAGGACCGCGCGGGTGTCGCCCTGTTCCACGACCCGGCCGTTCTCCAGCACCGCCGTGTGTTCGCAGAGCGCCGCCACCACCGACAGGTCGTGGGAGACCATGGCGATGGTCAGCCCCCTCGACTCCTTCAGCTCGCCCAGGAGATCGACGATGCGCACACGCGTCGTGACGTCGAGGGCGCTGACCGGTTCGTCCGCCAGCAGCACGCGCGGGTCGCAGACCGTGGCGCGGGCGAGGGCGACGCGCTGCCGCTGGCCGCCGGAGAACTCGTGCGGATAGCGGTCCCCGGCGTCCGCCGGCAGCCCCACGCCCTCCAGCGCCGCGGCGACCCTGTCGTCCGTGTCCGGCCCCGCCAGCCCCAGCGAGCGCAGCGGCTCGGAGACGATCCGGCGCACCCGCTGCCGGGGGTCCAGCGAGGAGTACGGATCCTGGAAGACGCTCTGCACGCTGCGCCGGAAGCCGCGCAGCTGCGCCCTGTTCCGCACGTTGAGCGGCTGTCCGTCGAAGAGCACCTGGCCGCTGGTCGGCCGGGTGAGGCCGAGCAGCAGCCGCAGGAGGGTCGTCTTGCCCGCCCCGGACTCGCCCACGAGGGCGACACTGCGGCCGGCGGCGATCTCCAGCGTGACGCCGTGCAGCACGGGGGCGGCGCCCCGGTACGCGAAACCCGCGTCCCGTACGGCGAGGACCGGTGAACTCATCGCGTGATCCGTTCCAGTGCGTTCTCGAAGGTACGGGCGCTGGCCACCAGGCCCCGGGTGTACGGCTCCCGGGGCGTGTGCAGGATGCCTGCGGTGGGCCCCGACTCCACCGCCTCGCCGTCCTTGAGCACCACCAGCTCGTCGGTGACCCCGGAGACGACGGCCAGATCGTGGCTCACGAACAGCAGGGCCATGTCCCGTTCCGCGATCAACTCGCCCAGCAGCCGCAGTATTTCGGCCTGGACGGTCACATCGAGCGCGGTCGTGGGCTCGTCCGCGATGAGCAGGGCGGGTTCACAGGCCAGGGCCATGGCGAGGGCCACCCGCTGGCGCTGGCCGCCGGAGATCTCGTGCGGGAAGGCGCGGGCGATCCGGTCCGGTTCCGGCAGTTGGACCCGGTCGAGGGCGGCGGCGACGGCGCGATGCAGCTCCGTGCCGCGCAAACCCCCGTGGCGCCGCAGCGGTTCGGCGATCTGCCGTCCGACGCGCATCAGCGGGTCGAGCGCGGTGAGGGGTTCCTGGAACACCACACCCATGCCCCGGCCGCGCAGCGGACGCGTCCGGGACTCGGCCGCGCCCACCACCTCGGTCCTCGTGAGTCCCGGCGCGTCCAGCACCACACTCCCGGACGCGGTCAGTCCCGGCGGGAGCAGGCCCATGACGGCGAGGGCGGTCAGTGACTTCCCGGAGCCCGACTCACCGATCAGCCCGAGGCGGGAGCCCTTTTCGACGGTGAACGAGAGATCCGAGACGAGGACGCGGCCACTGTCCGTGACGATGGTGAGGCCGGTGACGTCCAGCAGGCTCATGAGCTCCTCCGGCGGGTCGGGTCCAGGGTGTCGCGCAGTCCGTCCGCGATCAGATTGACCCCGACGACGAGCGCGACCAGCAGCACGCCCGGCGCGATGGCCCCGTACGGGGCGGTCGACACCGTCGCCTGGGCCTCCTGGAGCATGCGGCCCCATGAGGCGTTGGGCGGCGGGGCGCCCAGCCCGAGGAACGACAGGCTCGCCTCCGCGAGCACCGCGAGGCCGAACTGGAGCGCCAGATTGACGACCAGGGTGGGCCAGATGTTCGGCAGCACATGGCCGGTGATCACCCGTGGCCAGGACGTACCTGACGTACGCGCGGCCGTGATGTAGTCCTCCGCGAGCACCCGTTTGACCAGGATGCGGGTCAGCCGCGCCACGACGGCCGTCATGGCCAGGCCGATCGCGACGATCGCCGAACCGAGCGACGCCGACTGGGCGGCCACCACCAGCATGGCCAGCAGCAGGGTGGGAAAGGCGATCAGCACATCGAGGAACGCCGAGAAGGTGTCGTCCACCCAGCGGTTGGCGAATCCGGCCGCCAGCCCCGCGGCCACCCCGAGCACTCCGCCGATCGCCACCGCTCCCGCGCCCGACTCCAGGGCGATCCGCGCGCCGATCATCACCTGGGAGAGCAGATCGCGCCCCAGCTTGTCGGTGCCGAGCAGATGGGAGGGGCCGGGCGGAGCCAGCCGGTCCCCCGAGGTGTCGTCCAGGGGATACGGCAGCCAGAAGAACGAGACCAGGGCGAGCACCGCGATCAGCCCGGCCGGCACACAGCCGGCGATCAGGATGGTGGAGCGGCGGCGGCGGCGGTTGGACGTGACGCCGGCGCCCGCCTCCGCCCCGGTCCCGGCCCCCGCCCCGCTCGCGGTCTTGACCGCACGGCCGGTCATGGCTTGCCCCCGCTCAGTGTGGAACGCAGCCGCGGGTCGATGAGGCGCTGCGCGAGATCGGCCAGGAACCCGATGATCAGTACCGCGAGCGTGGTCACGAACAGCACGCCCTGGATCGTCGGGTAGTCGTGCTGGGCCACGGCCTGGGACAGCATGCTGCCCAGCCCCGGCAGGGCGAAGACGGTCTCGACGACCACCGCGCCGAGCAGGGTGGAGGCGAGCTCGATGCCGAGTACGGCGACGACGGGGACCGCCCCGTTGCGCAGTCCGTGCCGCCGTACCGCCTCGCCGAACGAGGAGCCGAGCGCCCGTGCCGTACGGAGGTAGTCGCTCCCCAGGACGTCCAGGCTCGCGGACCGTACGTACCGGATGAGGGACGCCGACATCACCACGGCGACGGTGATGACCGGCAGGGCCAGCGACCGCAGCGCCTCGACGGGATCGGCCCAGCCGTCCTGCGGGAAGCCGCCCGCCGGCAGCACCCCCAGATGGAGCGAGAACACGGTGATCAGGATCATGCCCACCCAGAACACCGGTACGGCGATGCCGAGTTGGGAGACACCGTTCAGGATCAGCCCGTACCAGGTGTTCGCCCGGTGGGCGGCCAGGAATCCGACCGGGAGCGCGATGAGGAGCGCCAGCCCGAACGCGAGGAGCGTGAGCGGGCCCGTCACCTCGATCCGGGTCGCGATCTCCGGTCCGACCGGCAGGGTGCTGACGAAGGAGTTACCGAGGTCGAAGGTGGCCAGGCTGTGCAGCCAGGTCACGAACTGCTCGGGCAGCGGCCGGTCGGACCCGATCTCCCGGCGGGCCGCCGCCAGCTGCTCCGGGCTCGCGCCGACCGACGACAACGCGTTGGCGGGGTCGCCCGGAAGCAGCCGCAGCAGCAGGAACAGCACCACGCTGGCCAGCAGGAGGGAGGCTGCCAGGAAGGCCAGCCGCCTGAGTATGTACACGGTCATGGGTGCGTCGGTTCCTGTCGGTTCCGGTCAGCTCTTCTTGATGTCGTAGGCGTAGAACTGCGAGTTCAGACCGTTGAGCGGATAGCCGGAGAGCTTCGAGGAGGCGACGACGATCTGCGGGTAGAGGTACAGCCAGTCACTGGCCGCGTCCTGCGCGATCCGCTGGTTGACCTTCTTCAGCAGCGCCGTCTGCTCGGCCGTCGTGTCCGACTGCTCGGCCTGCTCGACCCACTGGGTGACCTGCTTGTTGTCGTAGCCCCAGTAGAAGTCGGGGTTGCCGTACCAGACGATGTCCCGGTCGTTCACGTGCTCCTGGAGCGTCGCGCTGAAATCGTGGTTCTGGTAGACCTTCGTGTACCACTCGTCCGGTGTGATGACGTTGATCTTGACCTTGATCCCGACCTTCGCGAGCTGCGACTTGATGAACGTCGCGGCCGTCGGGTGCGGGTCGTAGTTCGGGGTGTCGATCGTGAGGTCGAAGCCCTTGGGGTAACCGGCCGCGGCCAGTTCCTTCTTGGCGAGGGCGGGGTCGTACGGATTGACGCCCGTCAGGTCCTCGTACCAGGGGTCGGTCGGCGGGACCATCGAGCCGATGAGCTTGCCGTAGCCGCCCCAGACCGACTCCAGCAGCTTCTTGTTGTCGATCGCCGAGCTGACGGCCTTGCGGACCTTCACGTCGTTGAACGGCTTGACGCGGTCGTTGAAGGCGAGCAGCAGCTTGGTGGTCGAGTTACCGCTGTTGACCTTGTACGCGGGGTTGCTCTTGAACTGGTCCAGCGCGTCCGGGCTCTGCTCGCTCGTCACCACGTCCACGGCGTTGGTGAGCAGCGCGTTGTTGAGGGCGGTCGCGTCCTTGTAGTAGTGGAAGACGACCTTCTTGTTCTTCGCGCCCTCGCCCCAGTAGCCGGCGTACCGGTCGAGGCTCAGGGCGGAGCCACGGTTCCAGCGATCCAGCTTGTACGGCCCGGTGCCGTCCTCGGACGTCTTCAGATTCTTGGCCTCGGCGTCGATGATCCAGACGTAGCTGAGGTTGTAGACGAACGAGATGGACTTGGTCTTCAGCGTCACCTCGACGGTGCGCGGGTCCGGGGTGGCGATGGTCTTGACGGCTTCGAGACTGCTCTTGCGCGCCGACTGCGACGATTCGCCCGTCACCTTCTCGATGCTGTACTTCACATCGGCGGAGTCGAGCGCCCGGCCCGAGTGGAACTTCACCCCGTCCCGGAGCTTGAACGTGTAGGTGAGGCCGTCCGGGGAGACGGTGTAGCTCTCGGCGAGCAACTTCTCGACCTCGCCCTTGTCCGTGAGCTTGAACAGCCCTTCGTAGACATTGCCGTTGAGGGCCTCGGTGACTCCCTGGCCGCCGCCGCCCGTGTTGTCCAGGTTCTGCGGTTCGTAGAGGGAACCGATGCCGACCGTCGCGTCCGCGTCGAAGGAACCGGACGACCCGCTCTTCTGGTTCGACGTGCCGCCGCCGCAGGCGGTGAGGACGACGGAGAGAGCGACCACCAGGACGCCGCCGGCGAGGGGAGTGGCTGTTCTTTTCACTTCGATACTCCTGAGGGGTGGCCGTCGACCGGGTGGCCGTCGACGAAGACGGGCAGCTTCTCGCCCGCGGGTACGGGCAGGTGGAGCCGGTTCTGCGGCGGGGGCAGCGGGCAGTTGTACTGGGCGGAGAAGCCGCACGGCGGGACGAAGGCGCGGTTGAAGTCGAGGGTGACGGTGCCGGTGTCGCCGTCCGGTTCGCGCTCCACGAAGAGGAAGCGACCGGAGCCGTACGTACCGACACCGTTCGTCGGGTCCCCGAAGACGAGGAGCAGCGTCCCGTCGTCGTCGAACGCCGCGAGGGTGTAGTCGACCCCGTCGAGCGTGAGGGTGATGTCGCCGGGCACGATCAGCCCCCGGCTGCCGCCGTTGTCGCGGATGTACTCGAACGGGATCCGGCGGTCGGTGGCGACCGGCGTGAAGGTCGCCCGGAGTACCCACTCCGGGTCGTGGTCGAACGTCTCGATGTGCGAGAAGCGCCGGAGGGCCGGGGACTCCGCGTCCCAGAACCGGAGGCCGAACTCCGGCTCACCGGTGAGGATGTCGGACCGCTCCAGCGACGTGACGCGTACGCCCTGGGGAGCGTTCCGCCGCTCGGCCTCGATGTCCGGGGCCGAGGTCGTACCGGAAGGCAGCCATCTGGTCTCGACCAGTGCCAGGTTTCCGGTGGGCGCCGTCACGGAGGCGATCCGCCGTGCGCGCCAGGCTTCCCAGGCGGCCGCTGCGGTGTCGGTGCTCCGCGCCGAGGCGGCGCCGGGCGACGGGAGGGGCATGCTGACTCGATTCGGCAAGGTGAGATGTGTGCTTCGACACACGCGTCTCGCATGGTGGTACGGGGAGAGAGAAACCCCTTGTCCATGGCCCGGCTACGGGCGGACAAGGGTGGCCGGCACGTCCACGGTGGAGGAGATGGTTCCGGCTGCACAAGACGGCCCTCCTGGCCGGGTACGGCGGAGGGGGCCCTCGGACCGCTCAGACGGCGGAGGGGCTACAGAGCGCGCTCGCGACGCGGAGAAGATCCACGTGCGTGCGGACGACGAGGTGCAGAGAGCGGAACACGGCGCAAGATTCGCACACGCTTTCCCAGGGGTCAAACAAACCAAACCGGATGGTTCGTCAGATGTCGGATGCGACCGTCGGGGGCGACGGGCTCATGATCCGCGCGCCGCCGGGGCGTGGGTCCCGGCCTGGGTCCGGGTGTACTTCATGCCGTCGACGACCGTCTCGGCGGTTTCGGTGGCAGCCCGAAGACCGGCCGGGCCCCGGCCGGACACGGGATCACCGACCGCCGTCGATGGCGCTCGAAGCGTGCGCGCGTACGTCATACGGCAGCACGCCCCCGCGCCCGGCCGAGGCCGGGGCATACTCGGATCCCTGCCGACGCGCCCGTGTCGTCGATGGTGGCCTGCGGCCTCGACCTCGGCCGGCTCGGAAGTCCGAAGGCACTGATCGTGCCCGCCGCGATCAACGCCTTCGGCATCTTCACGTTCGTCATCGTCCCGCTGATGATCATCTTCCTGTTCGGCGCCCGGCACTTGATCCGCGACATCGCCGCCGGCGCCCTCAAGGGCTGAAGGGAATCCATTGCCCTCCTCGTACATAGCAGATCCGGCCCCCGGCCACGGCTCGTCGGCACCCCGGTCCGCCTTCCGCTCCGACGCACCCGCGCTCAGTCTCGGCGGCCGTTGGCGGTTCCTGCTCTCACCCTCGGTCGAGGCGGCGCCGGACGGGATCGAACGGGACGACTTCGACGACGGCGGCTGGGGCGACCTCGCCGTCCCCGGCCACTGGCAGCTGGACGGCCACGGCAGCCCCGCGTACACCAACGTCCGCTACCCCTTCCCGGTCGACCCGCCCCACGTGCCGTCCGACAACCCGACGGGCGACCACCGGCTGGTCTTCGACCTGCCCGACGGCTGGCCCGACGAGCCGGCCGTCCTCCGCTTCGACGGCATCGACTCCTGCGGGCGCGTCTGGCTCAACGGCGTCGAACTCGGCGTGACCAAGGGCAGCAGACTGCCGGCGGAGTTCGAGGTGGGACCGCTGCTGCGACCGCGCGGCAATCTGCTCGCCGTCCGCGTCCACCAGTGGTCGGCCGGCAGCTATCTGGAGGACCAGGACATGTGGTGGCTGTCCGGCATCTTCCGCGACGTCACCCTGCTCGCCCGTCCGGCGGGCGGGGTACCGGACTTCACCGTCGACGCCGGCTACGACCATCTCACCGCACGAGGCACGCTGCGCGTCGACGCCGACAGCGGCGTGAGCGTCACCGTCCCCGAGCTGGGGATCGTCGGCCTGCCCGCCGGCCGGTCCGCCGAGGTGGCGGACGTAGAGCCATGGAGCGCGGAGGAACCCCGGCTGTACGAGGGCGAGGTCCACACCGCCACCGAACGCGTGCCCGTACGTATCGGCTTCCGCACCGTCACCGTCGAGGACGGCCAACTCAAGGTCAACGGCCGCCGTATCGTCTTCCACGGCGTCAACCGCCATGAATTCCACCCGGAGTCGGGCCGCGTCGTGCCCCGCGAGTTCGCCGTCGCCGACATCGAACTCATGAAGCGGCACAACGTCAACGCCGTCCGCACCAGCCACTACCCGCCCGACCCCGCGTTCCTCGACCTGTGCGACAGCCACGGCCTCTGGGTCATCGACGAGAGCGACCTGGAGACGCACGGCTTCTCCGAACTCGACTGGCGGGGCAACCCCAGCGACGACCCCCGGTGGGCGGACGCCTGTCTGGACCGGATGCGCCGCATGGTCGAGCGGGACAAGAACCACCCCTCGATCGTCCTGTGGTCGCTCGGCAACGAGGCCGGCACCGGCCGCAATCTGGCAGCCGCCGCCGAGTGGACCCACCGGCGCGACCCCACCCGCCCGCTGCACTACGAGGGCGACGCCGACTGCTCCTACACCGACGTGTACAGCCGGATGTACGCGGACCACGACGAGGTGGACCGCATCGGACAGGGCATTGAAGGGCCTGAGCCGGTCCGTCAACGGCCCTTCATCCTCTGCGAGTTCGGCCACGCGATGGGCAACGGACCGGGCGGCCTGCTGGAGTACCGCGACCTCTTCGAACGCCACCCGCGTTGCCAGGGCGGCTTCGTGTGGGAGTGGATCGACCACGGCATCGCCCGGCGGGACGCGGAAGGCCGCGCCTACTTCGCGTACGGCGGCGACTTCGGCGAGCCCCTCCACGACGGCAACTTCGTCATCGACGGCCTGGTGCACCCCGACCGCACACCGTCCCCCGCCCTCGCGGAGTTCGCCAAGGTCTTCGAACCGGTGCGGATCACAGCGGTCGACGGCGCGCTACGCGTCACCAACCACTACGACATCCTGTCGACGGCGCATCTCGCGTTCTCCTGGGTACTCGAGGAGGAGGGCACCGAGGTCGCCGGCGGCGTACTGACCGTGCCGCCGCTCGCCGCGGGCGCCGGCACCGACCTGCCACTGCCCGAACTTCCCGCCACCGGCGCGGAGAGCTGGCTCACCGTACGGGCCGCGCTCGCCGCCGACACCTCGTGGCCGGCGGGGCATGTCCTCGCCTGGGGGCAGATCCCCGTCGCTCCACGGCCCCCGACCGACGCCCCGGCGATCGGGGCGACCCTCGCCGTGACGGATACGGCGCTACGGCTGGGTCCCGGCGTGTTCCACCCGGTCACCGGGCGGTTGACCGCGCTCGGCGCGCTGCCCGTCGAAGGGCCTCGGCTCGACCTGTGGCGCGCTCCCACCGACAACGACCGCGGCTCCGGCGACCCCGACGAGGCGCGCTGGCGGGCGGCCGGACTGCACCGGTTGCAGCACCGCCTCGTGGGTACCGAACACCTCGGCGACACCCTCGTCGTACGCACACGGGTCGCCCCGCCCGGCCTCGGCCTCGGGATGCGGGCCGACTACCACTGGAGCGCCGACCGGCACCGCCTGCGACTGCGCCTGGAGATCGAGCCGGAGGGCACCTGGCCCAGCACCCTGCCCAGGCTCGGGGTACGGATGGCCCTGCCCGCCGCCCTCGGCGGCGCCGAGTGGTTCGGGCGCGGACCGGGTGAGGCGTACGCCGACAGCCGGCAGGCCGCCCGGATCGGCCGCTTCACCAGCACCGTCGACGACCTCCAGACGCCGTACGTCTTCCCCCAGGAGAACGGCAACCGCGTCGACCTGCGCTGGCTGCGGCTCACCTCCGCCGACGGGGCGGGCCTGCGCGTCGACGGCGAACCGGCCTTCGCCTTCACCGCGCGCCGCTGGACGTCCGAGCACCTCGACGCCGCCACCCACACCACCGACCTCGAACCCGGGAGGACGATCGTGCTCAACCTCGACCTCGCCCAGAACGGCCTCGGGTCGGCGTCCTGCGGCCCCGGTGTCCTGCCTCGGCACCGCCTCCACCCGGGCAGGGCCTCCCTCACCCTCACCTTCACCCCCCTGGACGCGGAAGAGATGAGTTCCGGACGGTACGGGAGTGCCGAACCGGGACGGAGGACACGATGACGATCCGGCGGCCCCGGATCCCGCCGGGAGCCTGAAGAGTCCGGAACGGCCGGCGCACCCGGTCCGGCTCACACCACTTGGACGACGTGTTTTCCCCGGACGCCGCCGGCTTCCAGCGCGCGGTGGGCGGCGGCGATGTCGGCGAGGGGATGGACGGTGTCCACCACGGGACGGATGTCGCCGCTCTCCGCGTACCGGGTCAGTTCGGCGAACAGCGCGTGCCGGGGATTGCCGCTGAAGAAACGCACCCGCCCGGAGCCGTGCACGGTGGAGCGGAGGATGTACGAGAGGCCGGCGGCGATGTTCTCGATATCGAAGGCGATGGCCACCATCCGCCCGCCCGGCGCCAACAAGCGGCGATAGACGGGGTGTTGGGTGCCGACCGTGTCCATGATGACGTCGAACGGGCCCAGCGCGGACGGGTCGGTCGTCCGGTAGTCGTGGACCTCGTCCGCGCCCAGGCCCAGGACGAAGTCGAGACCCTTCGCGCCCGCGAGAGCGGTGACGTGGGCACCGAGGAGCTTGCCGATCTGGACGGCGACGCTGCCGACCCCGCCGGCGGCACCGCGCACCAGAAGGCGTTCGCCGGGCTTGAGGCCGGCCTTGTCGCGCAGGGCGGTGATCGAGGTCGTTCCGCCGGCCAGCAGGGAGGCGGCCTCCACCGGGGTGAGGTTGCCGGGGGCGAGGGCCAGCTGCCGGGGCCGGACGGCCACGTACTGCGCGGCGCTGCCGAACGTCGCCCGCCCCAGCAGTCCCCACACCTTCTGCCCCTCCCGGGGGCCGGTCACCGAGGAGCCGACCCCGGCGATCTCGCCCGCGAAGTCCAGCCCGGTGCGCTGGGGGAAGCGGCGCCCCGTCACCAGGCGCATCTTCCCGGCCCGGCCCGCCAGTTCACCGCCGTTGACGGTGGCCGCGTGGACGCGGACCAACACCTCGCCGGGCCGGACGTCCGGCACCGGCACCCTGCCCTCGTACAGCACCTCCGGGGGGCCGTACCGGTCGAAGAGGGCTGCGCGCATGTCGCTCACGGTCTGGTCCTGTCTCTGTCTCGGGAGTCGCGGGCGGAAGGGATCTCCCGGCTCGCTCGACCAAGCTAACGAGATAAACGGACGACACCTTCCACTTGGCCTAAAGTGAGAGACATGTCTGCTCAGCCTTCTCGGAAACCGGACCAGCCGACCGGAACCGCCGCCGACGAGCCCCGTCCCGCCACCCCTGCCACCGGGTTGCGCGCCGACGCGCGGCACAATCGCGACCGCATCCTCGAAGCCGCCCGCGAGGCGTTCACGACCCAGGGCACCGACGTACCCCTGACGGCGATCGCCCGTCGCGCCGGCGTCGGCCCCGCCACCCTCTACCGGCGCTTTCCCAGCCGCGCCTCGCTCGTCACCGAAGCCTTCGCCGAACAGCTTTCCCTGTGCGTCGCCGTCCTCGACGAGGCGCTGGAGGACCCCGACCCCTGGCGCGGTCTCTGTACGGTCATCGAGAAGGTCTGCGCCATGCAGGCCACGGACCGGGGCTTCACCGCGGCTTTCTTCTCCGAGTTTCCCGACGCCATCGACTACAACCGCGAGCGCACGCGCGCCGAGGAAGGTCTCGACCGGCTGGTCCGGCGGGCCAAGGACGCCGGGCAGCTGCGCGAGGACTTCGACCCCACCGACATCACCCTCCTGCTCCTGGCCAACAGCGGTGTCGTCGGAGAGTCCCGGCAGGTCTCACTGGCGGCGTCCCGGCGACTGGTCGCCTATCTCCTCCAGTCCTTCCGAACCGACCACACCGCACCGCTGCCGCCCCCCGCACCCCTGGACCTCCACCAGCTCCACGCACCCGCGCGCCGCCGCTAAGGGCTGTCCGCCAGGCCGGGTGCGGCTCCTGGTGTGCCGGTGGTGGCCCAGGAAGCGAGGAAACGCAGACCCTCGTAGGTCGGGGTGCCGGGTTCCGCGGTCCAGATCACGAGCTGCTGGTCGGGGTCGGTGGTGGCGGTGAGGGTGTCCCAGTCGAGGACGAGTTCCCCGGCGACGGGGTGCTGGAGGGACTTGGTGCCCACGCTCAGCGTGGCGACGTCGTGAGCGGCCCACCACCGGCGGAATTGCTCGTCACGTACGGACAGTTCGCCGACGAGTGCGGAAAGCCGCGGATCGTCCGGGTACTTGGCGGCGTCCATACGGAGCTGGGCGACGCAGGTACGCGCGACCGTACTCCAGTCGGAATACAGGGTGCGCATGTCCGGGTCGGTGAAGATCAGACGAATGTAGTTGCGCTTCTTTTCGGGGATCTGCCCGAAATCCGTGATCATCGCGGCCGCGAGAGCGTTCCAGGCGAGAATGTCCATGCGCCGGCCCATGACCACCGCCGGCGTCGCCGTCAGATCGTCGAGCAGCCGCCGCAACTGCGGCTGGACCCTCTGCCGTGCGCGGCGCGGGGATCGTGCCGACGCCTTCCCCGCCAGGCTGAAGAGGTATTCACGCTGGTCGTCCTGTAGGTGGAGAGCGCGGGTCAGCGCGGACAGGACGGGCGCGGAAGCCTGGATACGGCCCTGCTCAAGGCGGGTGTAGTAGTCGGTGCTGATGGTGGCCAGCTGGGCGACCTCCTCGCGGCGCAGCCCCGGCACCCTGCGCGGGCCGCCGCTGTCGGGCAGGCCGACGGTGCGAGGGCTGAGCTCCGCCCTGCGGGCCTTGAGGAACTCTCCCAGCTCGTTCCGGTGGGCGGCGTCGCTGCTCATACGTCCACTGTCCCACCGGATGCCCGACGCCTGGGAGGGAGGGTTTCCTCCCAGGAAGATTTTCTCCCCTTTTCAGGCCCGGGTACGGGTGCGAGCGTGCATGACGGGCCGGCCGAACGGCCCATTACCTTGATCATCAGTTGGAAGAGGGATGTCCCGATGAGGGCGACGTTCATGTACGAAGCCGGAGACGTGCGGGTCGAGGACGCGCCGGATCCGGTGATCGAGCGGCCCACCGACGCGGTCGTCCGGGTCGTTCGGTCCTGTGTGTGCGGCAGCGACCTGCACCCGTACCGCGCCAAGGCCGCCTCCGACGGCCCCGTACCCATGGGCCACGAGTTCCTCGGCGTCGTCGAGGAACTCGGTTCGGACGTGGCCGGGCTGCGGCGCGGTGATCTGGTCGTGGCGCCGTTCGCGTACGCGGACAACACCTGCGCGTTCTGCCGGGAGGGACTCCATACCTCCTGCCCCAACGGCGGGTTCTTCGCCGCGGGGATCGGCGGCGCCCAGGCCGAGGCCGTCCGGGTGCCGCAGGCCGGGGGCACCCTGGTCAAACTCCCCGTGGGCGAGGACTCCGCGCTGCTGCCGTCACTGCTGACACTGGCCGACGTGTACGGCACCGGCCACCACGCCGCCAAGCAGGCACGGGTCGACGAGCGGACCACGGTGACGGTGATAGGCGACGGCGCGGTCGGTCTGATGGCCGTGCTGTCGGCGCGCCAACTGGGCGCCGAGCAAATCATTCTGATGGGCCGTCATCGCAGCCGTACCGACCTCGGCCGGTTCTTCGGCGCCACCGACGTCATCGCCGAGCGCGGTCAGGAGGGCATCGAGAAGGTCCGCGAACTGACCGGCGGCCAGGGCACCCACACCGTGCTGGAGGCGGTGGGCCACCTGCCCGCCTATGAGATGGCGGTCGGCGCCGTACGGCCCGGCGGTGTGATCAGCCGGGTCGGCGTGCCGCAGTACGAGGCCGCCCCCGTCGGCTTCACCAGCCTGTTCGGGCCGAACATCACGCTGACGGGTGGCCCGGCCCCGGTGCGCGCCTACATCGACGAGTTGCTGCCCGCCGTCCTGGACGGCACGGTCGAACCCGGCCGCGTCTTCGACCGCACGGTCCCACTGGACGAGGTGCCCGAGGGGTACCGGGCGATGGACCGGCGTGAGTCGCTGAAGGTGCTCGTCACGCCGTGACCCGGCCCTTGCCGGTGCCGTGCGCTTGAATCACCCCATGGACGACTCGGCGCGCATGTGGATCACCCCCGTTCCCGTACTGGACCTGGACGGCCCCGCGGTGCTCCTCGGGCACGACCGCACCTCCCAGGACGCCGGTGAGCGCATGGTCTCCCTGCTGCTCGACCGGGGACACGAAGGCGAGGAGGGGGTGTTCCACCTGCTGCCGTTCGACCTGTCGGCCCGCTACGAGCGGACCGGTGAACGGCTCGCGGTCGTCGTCAGCACGTCCAGAGAGGTGCTCACACGAGACCTGGCCGAGTGCGCCGATCCCTCGTACGGGCACCTCGCCGATCTGCCCGGCGACGCCGGGGACGACGACCGGGTCGTCCTGCTGCGCCGCGAGTGCGTGACGGATTTCGTCCCCGCCGAACGGGGCGGCCAGAAGCAGCCGGTGCTCCTCGTCGACCACGACGGCCCGGCCTCGCTCGCGGAGCTGTTCGCCCGGTTCGACGAGGGCGAGGCCGGTATCGCCGTCCTCAACGCCGACTGACGAGCCGTCCGGCCCGGCGGACGTCACGTCCACCGGGCCGGACGGTACGGCAGGGTGGGAGAGGCGGCGCGGCGGACCCGCCTCATCGGGCGGGCGATCGAGGACATGGCGGCGTGAGCGCGGTTCGTCCTCCCGGTCGGGAGGACGTCCGGGCCGAGCGCCGTCGTGTCGTCCCGCGAGCGCTCACCGCGCGGCGGGCGCCTGTCCGATGGAGACCACGCGCGCCCACGCGGGCGGCGACTCCGGTACGTAGTCGGGATCGTCCTCGTTCCACGAACCGGAGGACCGGTCGAACAGGCCCACCACCGTCCGGCACGATGGCCGGGCGTCGGGCCAGGGGGTCTGCCCGTCGGTCAGGACCACGATGACATCCGGTCGCGGCCCCTTCCGGAGCGCCCTGGCGAAGCCCGTACGCAGATCCGTACCCCCACCGCCCACCAGGGGAATTCCGGCGGCCCGGCACAGCGGGTGGACGATCTCGGACGCCGCGTCGCACGGCAGCACGCTGATCAGGTCCCGACGGCCGCCCACGGCACGGGAGATGGCGGCGACCTCGTGGAGCGCGCTGCCGAGCTCCGAGTCGCTGACCGACCCGGACGTGTCGATGATGACCGCGACCCGGGGCGGCCGGCGCCGCAGGCTGGGCAGTACGGCGCCGGGCACCCCGGCCGAGCGCCGCGACGGCCGGCCGTACGTGTAGTCCTCGCCCGCTCCGGAGCCGGTGGTCGCCGAGCGGACCGCCGCGCCCAGCAACTCCCGCCACGGCTGCGGCGCGTGGAACGCCTCCTCCGCCCACCGCTGCCACCCCTCCGGGGTGTTCCCCGGGCGGGCCTTGATGCCCTGCGCCACCCGGAACCGGACGGCGTCCCGTTCCTGCTCGCTGAGGCCGTGCGAGCCGCCCGGTCCGAGGTCCCACCCCCGTTCCAGGCCGTCGGCGCCACTGCCGCAGTCCAGCCAGACCATGCCCTGTGTGTACGGTCCGAGCCGGAACTGCCGCAGGTAGTCCTCCATCAGCTCCCCGTCGTGGAGCCCCAACAGCCCTGGCCGGACGGCGTCCTGGGGCAGGACCAGCCCGTCACCGAACGCGTCGTCGTTGATCTCGCAGTCCGCCGCGATGTTCATCCGCAGCCGTTCCCCCGGGCCGGTCAGCCCGCGCGCCCGCGCGACCCGGTCACCGCGCCCGTGGTGGTCGCGGAGCAGATGCGACACCTCGTGCACCCAGACCCCGGCCAGCTCCTCCACCGGCGTCCGGGCCACGAACATCGGCGAGACGTAACACCGCCAGTGCCGGTCGACGGCCATCGTCGGCACCCGCCGTGACTCCACCACGTGCAGCGCGAACAGCGCCGTCGCCATGAAGGGCCGGACCCGAACGGCGTGCAGCCGGGCGGCGAACAGCTTGTCGAGGTCCAGCCTCCCCGGTCGATCCGCGTCAGCGTTCCCGCCCGGGAGCCCGTCCGCGCCCCCGTCCGTGCCGGTAGCGGTGTCGGTGTCGACTTCCTGGATCATCGGCCGGCCCCGGCGACGGACGCGGCGCGGGACGCCGCGCGATCCGCTCGCCGGGAGAGGGACACCGCCCCGGCGAGCCGGTCGATCGACGCCGGAACGTCCCACTCCTCCTGCCGCAGCGAGGCGAGCGTGGTCGCGGGGACGACCACCAGGTCCGGTGCCCCGGTCTCCATCGCCCGGACCAGCAGCGCCCACGCCGCGTCCCAGCGGGACTTCTCCGGGCGCTCGCGGACCGCCCGCACCACACCGTCGAGCACGGCCTGGCGCAGGTCGCCCCGCTGGGGCAGGACGGCGCCTGCCGGATCGGCGAGAAGCGTCTCGGGGTCCGGGAGGTCCATCCGGTCCAGACTGGCCAGCAGTTCCAGCCCCGGACCGTCCCCGACAGTGCCCCTCACCAGCAGCGACAGTACGTCTCGCGAGGAGCCGGACGCGGTCGCGAAAGCGATCAGGCGCAGTGTCATCTCCCAGCTTCGGGGTGACGGCCAAGGGCCGCCCTGCCGGGTCTCGTTGCCGGGGAGCCGGTGTACGAGCCCGGCGCGCGCGGCGAGCAGCCCGCACACGGCCCGGCGGGCGAAGTCCACCGCCTCCGGCAACCGCCGCGGGTCGAGCCGTGGCAGGGTCGCCCGCGGCCACGTCCCACCGAGGCCGCGGACCACCACCTCGTGGTCGTGGATCCACTGAAGATGGACGAACCGGTTCGCCAGCGGCGGGCTCAGCTCCCACCCGTCGGCCGCCGAGGAACGCGGATTGGCGGCGGCCACGATCCTTACGTCGGGCGGCAGTTGGAGGGCGCCGATCCGCCGTTCGAGTACGAGACGCAGCAGGGCGGCCTGAACGGCCGGCGGCGCGGTGGACAACTCGTCCAGGAACAGCAGCCCGCGCCCCGCCCGTACGAGTCGGACCGCCCAGTCCGGCGGGGCCATCGGGACACCCTGCTCGGCGGGATCGTCCCCGACGACGGGCAGGCCCGCGAAGTCGGAGGGCTCGTGCACGCTGGCGATCACCGTGGTCAGCGGAAGGTCCAGCGACGCGGCGAGCTGGGTCAGGGCGGCGGTCTTGCCGATCCCCGGCTCACCCCACAGGAGTACGGGCAGGTCGGCGGCGACGGCCAGGGTCAGGGCCTCCAACTGGGTGTCGGTACGCGGCTCGGTGGTCGTATCGCGGAGCAGCGCCAACAGGTCCCCGGCCACGTCGAGTTGGGAGGAAGGGGCGTCGGTGGGCGCGAGCGGGGCGCACGTGGACAAGTGGCATCACCTTTGGGTTCGTCGAAAGCTTGAAAGGGCTGAAGGGCTGAGGGTCTTGAAAGCGCCCGAAAGGCAGGGAGAGCTCGGCGGGCAGGGTGAACGTGGGGACGGAGATCCCCGGGCCGATCGGCCTCGCGTCAGCGAGTGGACATCTCACGCGGGTGCGAGCGCAGACCACGAGGACGGAGGCCGTGCGGCAGGTTGCGGCCGGACGTCGGTCCGGGCCCGACCATCCCCGCCCGGAACAGGCCGTGGACGATCCGCCGTCGCGCGGCGGCCTCCAGCTCGTCCCAGAGAGTGCCGTCGCGCAGCAGCGCGTCGGGGCCCAACAGGCCCTCGACGACGGCCAGCGCGCCGGCGGCGTCGCCGTGGTCGAGGCGTTCACGGACACCGGGGAGGCAGTCCGGACTCCGGTGCGCCTCGTCGATCGCCCGCAGACAGGCGAGGGGGGTACCGGTCAGAGCGGCCAGCAACTCCTCCCGCCGGATCTCGGCCGGGTCGTGGTCCAGCGGCGCCAGCACCCCGTCGACCAGGCCGATCCGGTGCCGTGCTCCCCGGCACTCCACGAGGCGTGGCGCTCCCCCCGGTTCCGGGGTCCGGGACGGACCGGGCGACGGCGGGTGGTCCGGTACGAGTGCCGAGGCGACCAGCGGGTGCAACCGGTCGACCTCGATCGCACCGGCGCGGAGCAGGTCCAGGTCGGGCAGTACCCAGGTCGCCGCGTCGGGCAGCAGCAGCGGTGGCGCGGAGGCCGCGCCGGTGCTCTCCGGCGCCGCGATCCGCAGGGTGGGCGGCCCGGCGCCGTCCTCGTCCGCGACCAGTTCCAGGTCCAGCCGCCGCCGGGCCCCGAGCCGTACGGCGACGGGACCGGTGGACCGCCCCTCGGCCCGGAGCAGGATCTCGGCCTCGGCCGCCCACCGGTCGACGGCGCAGCGACGCTCCGGCGGCACCCTCTCCAGAACGGCCGGGTCCAGCGACGAACGGCCCTCGTGGGAAGGCGAGTCGGTGCCGGTGGCACCGGCCCGTATCGCGAGATCCCCGGTCCTGCGCGCGTCCCACAGATGGCGGTGCAGGTCGAGCCGGAACCGCCGGTCGGGATGGGGATGCGGATGACGGCGTGCGCCGGCATCGGCGAGGGACCCGTCCCACAGCGCGAGGCTGATCCGCTGCCCGGCATCCGCCCAGGCGGGCGGAGTCCGGACCACGAGGTGCACAGGGCCCGCGCCGGCACGCCCCGCGCCGCCCTCGTACCGGGCCAGGGCGACGGTCAGACCTGGTCGCAGCAGGCCGTCGGGAGCGATCCTCGGCAGGTGCCAGCGCAGCAGGTCAGGTGCCAGCCGGCGGAGATCGGCCCGGAGTTGGGCCAGGAGTTCGCGGCCGTGGGTGTGGGCCACGGAACGCGGATTGAAATCGATGTCGATGCCTGCGGCGGCGCACGCCCCCGCCCAGTCGCCGACGTGGCGGCGGGCGGTCGCAGTCTCGATCATGGACGGCGGCACGGCGAACTCACGCACGCGCGGCCAGAAGGAAAAGCGGGAGGTTCCGTTCGCGGTCCCAGTGAGCATCAGCACTCACCTTGCGCGGACGGGGCCCCCAATCTGCGAGCGGGGTAGGTAGTCATCGCGGTGACCATAGCGCTCCTGGCCCCGATCTGCCAGATCTTTTTCTCCGGCCCCACCGGGATCCTCACGACTGCCGGGCACCCGCCAGCCGGCCGCGCAGGCGAGCCGCGTCCGTGGCGGGCGGCAGGCCGTAGACGCGCCGGTACTCCCGGTTGAACTGCGTCGCGCTCACATACCCGACCGCTTCCGCGACCAGCGCCGCCGTGGTGTCGCCGGCGACCAATCGCCGTCGCGCCTCCTGTAGTCGGAGCTGTTTCTGGAAGCGCAGCGGGCTCATTCCGGTGGCGGCCTTGAAGTGGCGGTGGAGGGTGGCGGTGCTCATGTGCGCGACTTCCGCGATCGTGTCGACGCTCAGCGGCTCGGTGTAGTGCGCGGCGATCCACGCGGCGGCGACGCGCATCCGGGCCGTACCGGAATCGGCCGACGTGAACCGACGCAGCGTCGGACCGAGCGGGCTGCCCAGCAGCCGGTACAGGATCTCGGCCTCGAACCGGGCCGCCAGCGGGCGGATGTCGTCCGGACTGTCCAGCAGCCGCACCCACCGGGTGACGGCGTCGACGATGTCCGGCGTCATCGGGGCGGTGATACGTCCGTCCGTACCGGGCGGGGTACGGGGCTCCGCGCCGTCGAGTTCCAGCAGGAGATCGGTGAGCACCCGCCCGTCGAGCCGCAGCACCGTCGAGCGGTACGGCACCTGGTGGAACGTGGCGGTGACCGGCAGTACGAGCGGGTTCAAGAACATCTCACCGCGCCCGGTCACCCAGCTCCGCTCGCCCGCTGTCGCTCCCTTGGCCCCCTCGGCGATGAAGCAGATCATCGGCTCGTACAGCAGGTCGGTGGGGGCGACGGGCTCATCGATCGCGACCAGGACCTGCCGTGGCACGGCGCTGTCACTCCACAGCCCGTCGCTGTGCAGGGCCACGGCCGCCGCGAGCCGGTCCAACTGCTCCAACATGGCACGCACTCCTTGGTGAGAGGATCAGGCAATCCTACGCGGCCCGCGCCCCATGATCTTCCGGGGCGCCGTCACTAGCCTCGGAGGTATGACACAGCACGGTGAGAACCTTCCGCGACGCACCCTCGGCACCCAGGGCCTCCAGGTCGGGGCGATCGGTCTCGGCACGATGGGCATGACCATGGCGTACGGCGCCGGCGACGAGCCCGGCGGCACGGCCGCCATCCGCAGGGCGTACGAACTCGGCGTGACTCTCTTCGACACCGCCGAGCTGTACGGCATGGGCACCGGCAGCAACGAGCGGTTGCTCGGCCGCGCGGTGAAGGGTTTCCGCGACGACATCGTGATCGCCACCAAGTTCGGCTACGACCTGAGTGATCCGGAGCGGATCGGAACCGTACTGGACAGCCGGCCGGAACATATCCGCGAGGTCACCGAGAACAGCCTTCGCCACCTCGGCACCGATCACATCGATGTGCTGTACCAGCACCGCGTGGACCCGGATGTCCCGATCGAGGAGGTGGCGGGAGCGGTCGGCGAGCTGATCGCCGAAGGCAAGGTGCGTTACCTCGGACTGAGCGAGGCGGGACCCGACATCATCCGGCGCGCGCACGCCGTCCACCCGGTGTCCGTGCTCCAGACGGAGTACTCGGTCTTCGAGCGTGCCGTGGAGGCCGATGTACTGCCGGTGGTACGGGAGTTGGGCATCGGCTTCGTGCCGTACTCCCCGCTCGGCAGGGGCTTCCTCACCGGCGCGGTGAAGCCGGCCACGGAGTACCCCGCCGACGACATGCGCAGCTGGGACGACCGCTGGCAGCCCGGCAACTACGAGAAGAACCTCGCCGCGATCGGCGAACTGAAGGCACTCGCAGGCGAGTTGGGCATCACGGTCACCCAACTCGCGCTCGCCTGGCTGCTGGCCGGGGGCGACGACATCGTGCCGATCCCGGGGACCCGTGACCCGCTGCGCGTCGCCGAGAACACCGCGTCGGCTCATGTCGCACTCTCGGCGGCGGACCTCGCGCGCGTCCGGCGGATCCTGCCGCGCGGAGCGGCGGGATCCCGCTACCCCGAGGGGATCATGCCCACCTGGTAGCGGCCCGCCCGCGACTCGACCGCGCCCCTCACCCGGTCACCGAGGAACGGTGACCGGGACGGGGTGTGGCCGCCCGCGTCGGCGCGACCCATGTCGCGGTCCATGTCGCGGCCCACACCGCGGTCCACGTCGCGGTCTGTTGACACGGGGAGGTCCGCTCGCTTTACTCCTCGCAACGCCGCAGCTGAGCCAGCAGAGCTGAGCACACGGCGCCAGAGGTACGCCTAGCCGGTGGACGGGCCCATGGGGCCCGCAAGCCCGGACAGAGTCGCCAGGATCGCTCCAGGGTCCGAGGCGGGGACGTACCCTCCATGTTTCTGGAGCTCGACTGTGAGCATCACACGTGTCCGTTCCCGCCGGTTCCTCACCGCGGTGGCGGCCCTCACGGCAGCGTTGATCACCCCCCTCCTCGCCTCGTCCTCCGCGGGCGCCTCGGCCGCCGCCGCGCCCCTCCCACCGGTCCACGCCGGATTCGACTACCAGATCGGCGGCGCGTACACGCCGCCCGCCGGGGTGAGCGTGGTCAGCCGTGACCGCGAGGACCCACCGGCGGCCGGGCTCTACAACATCTGTTACGTCAACGCCTTCCAGGTCCAGCCCGACGAACTCGACGAGTGGGCGCCCGACCTGCTGCTCCGCGACGCCAACGGCGACGTCATCATCGACGAGGAGTGGGACGAGGCCATCCTGGACGTCAGCACCGCGGGCAAGCGGGACCGTATCGCGGCCAAGGTGAACGGCTGGATCGACGGCTGCGCCGGCAGCGGTTTCCAGGCCGTGGAGCCCGACAACTACGACAGTTACGAGCGCAGCCGGGGCCAGTTCGGCTCCTCCGCCGCCAGGGCCTTCATCACCCTGCTCTCCCGGCACGCGCACGACAAGGGCCTGGCGATCGGCCAGAAGAACACCGCCGACCTCGCCGAGTTCCGCGACGACACCGGGCTCGACTTCGCCGTCGTCGAGGAGTGCGGGCAGTACGAGGAGTGCGACGCCTTCACCGAGTACTTCGGTGACAACGTGATCGTCATCGAGTACACGTCCAAGGGGCTCGCGACCGCGTGCGCGGGCTGGCGGGACAGGCTCAGCATCGTCCGCCGCGACGTCGACGTCCGGCCCGCCGGCAGCAGCGGCTACCTCCGCCAGACCTGCTGACCGCGTCGCTCGTCCGCCCTTCCACGCGGGGCACTTCACCCCGGCCCGGTGCGCCACCGCCGTACGCGACCGCACCCGGCCGGGTCCGCACCCCTTCTCCCGGAGCGCTGTCGCCGTCGCGCCCACCGTCGTTCACGAAAGCTCGAAGCTCGAAGCTCGAAGCTCGAAGCACGGAGCATGGAGGTACACATGGCCGCCGACCCCCGTATACCGCGCCGCACATCCCGCCGCGGGATTCTGCGCCAGGGCTCCGGACTTGCGCTCGGCGCCGCCGCGTCGGCCGCCCTGACGGGCTGCGCCGGGGGCGCCTCCGACGGCGTCGACGCCGACGGCCGCGTCACGATCGAGCTGTGGCACGGGCAGAACGACACCGGCCGCGCCGCGATCGAGGCACTGGTCGGGGACTTCAACCGGACCCACCCCAAGATCCGCGTCGACCCGGGCGGCGGTGTCCTCTCCGACGCGATGCTCCAGAAGATCACCGCGGCGCTCGCGTCCGGCTCCTTCCCCGACATCGCGTACATCTTCGGCTCGGACCTCTCCAGCGTCGCGCGCAGCCCCTCGGTGGTGGACCTGTCCGAGACGGTCCGCTCCGGACCCACCCCGTGGAGCGACTACTGGGCGCCGGCGCGCGAGGCCGTCACCGTCAACGGCCAGGTACGGGCGGCCCCCGCCCTGCTCGACTCGCTCGCCGTCGTGTGCGACAAGAAGATCTTCCGCGAAGCCGGTCTGCCCCTGCCCCGAGCCGGCTGGACCTGGCAGGAGTTCACCGACACGGCCGCCCGGCTCACCGACCGGAAGCGGGGCGTCTTCGGCACCGGCTGGCCGGGAGTGGGGGACGAGGACACCGTGTGGCGGCTGTGGCCCATGGTGTGGGACCTGGGTGGTGACGTCGTCGCGCCGGACGGACGGTCGATCGGCTTCGCCAAGACCGGCGTACGGGCACTGGAGACCGTGGCCGCACTCGCGCGGGCCAAGAGCGTGTACGTCGACCCCAAACCCGGCAGCGAGCAGATGTACCAGGTCTTCCTCTCCGGACGCATGGGCATGGTCGTCACCGGACCGTGGCAGCTCCCCGACATCCGCGACGCGGGGATCGACTACCACGTCGTCCCGCTGCCCAGCTACAGCCGCGAACCGATGACCATCTCCGGACCCGACACCTGGACCGTCTTCGACAACGGCCCGGCCCGGGTGCGGGCCGCCCGTACCTTCGTGACCTGGCTGGCGCAGCCCGCCCAGGACGTGCGCTGGGACATCGAGGCCGGCAGCCTGCCGCTCAGCCGGCGGACCCAGGCACTGCCCGCCTGGCAGGCCCAGGACGCCGAGACGGAGGGGCTCGCGGTGTTCACGCGGGCCCTGGAGACCGCGCGCGTACGACCCGCGCACCCCGCGTATCCGCAGATCTCGCAGGCACTCGGCCAGGCGATCGCCGCCGTACTGCTCGGCAGATCCAGCCCCGCCGACGCACTGCGCCGATGCGCCCGTACGGCCGACGCCGCGCTGCTCATCCCGCGTTGAGGAGAACCACCATGCCGAGACTGCCCACACCGCTCACGCTCCCGGCGCGGGACGGACGCCGGGACGGACGCCGCGACCGGGACCGGGACCGCCCGGACCGTACGGGTGCGCGGGAACCCGGCCGACCGGTCGCACCGGCCGCCGGCCGGCGCCGCCGCTCACGGCTGCGCCGTGGCGAGACCGCGACCGCCTGGGCGTTCATCACCCCCGCCGTCCTGATCATCCTCGGGCTGAGCGTCATCCCCGTCGCCTGGTCCGTCCTGCTCTCCTTCCAGGCCGCCGACCTGGTCACCCCCAGCCGCTGGGTCGGACTCGACAACTACCGCGCGCTCAGCCAGGACCCGAACTTCAGCCAGGCCGTGCGGAACACCCTGCTCTACACGGTGCTGTACGTGCCGCTCAGCATCGGTCTCGGACTGGCGCTCGCCCTCGTACTGAACCGGCGCATCCGGCTCGTGGGGCTCTACCGGACCCTGATCTTCGTGCCGTTCGTCATCTCGGCCACGGCCCAGGGCGTGCTGTTCTCCTTCATCCTCGACCCGGAGTTCGGCGCCGCCAACTCCGTACTGAACAAGCTCGGCATCTCCGCCCAGGGCTTTCTCACCGACCCCGGCCAGGCCCTTCTCGTCCTGGTCGCGATATCGCTGTGGAGCGGTACCGGCTTCTGCGTCGTCGTCTACCTCGCGGCGCTTCAGGACGTCCAGCCGTCCCTGATCGAGGCGGCGCGGCTGGACGGCGCCGGGCGGTGGCAGCTCCTTCGGCACGTCACCCTGCCCGCCATGGCACCCGTGAGCGTGTTCCTGCTGGTGTGGCAGACCATCAACGCCCTTCAGGTCTTCGACCTGGTGTACGTGACGACCAAGGGCGGGCCGCTCGGGTCCACCACCGTGATCGTCTACTTCATCTGGGAGCAGGCGTTCAAGAACTTCACCGCCGGTTACGGCGCGGCGGCGGCCTATGTGCTCGCGGTGGCGCTGGGCCTGGTCACCGTCGGCCTGCGGCTGGTCCGGGGCCGTGAGAAGCGGCGCTCCGAAAGCCCCGAAGGCTCCGCAAGCCCCGCGACCCCCGTACGCCTCGAAGGAGCCGGCACATGACGGCCACCACCGCTCCGGCCACCACCGCACCGGCCGCGCCACCCCGACGGGGACTCGCCCGGCTGCCGTTCAGCGCCTGGCATCTGCTGCTGGCGCCCCTCGCGCTGGTCTTCGCGGTCCCGCTGATCTGGCTGGTGCTCAGCTCCGTGATGAGCGACGCCGAGATCAATCGCTTCCCGCCCGCCCTGTGGCCCTCG
This sequence comes from Streptomyces panacea, assembly GCF_040560175.1. NCBI lineage: Bacteria > Bacillati > Actinomycetota > Actinomycetes > Kitasatosporales > Streptomycetaceae > Streptomyces > Streptomyces panacea. The sequence goes on along the minus strand of NZ_JARJHW010000038.1, from coordinate 10,303 downwards.
GGCATCGACCTCGGCGGCTACCGCTACGTCCTCGGGAACGCCATGTTCCCGCGCTGGTTCGCCAACTCGCTGATCGTCTCGGCCGTCGCGGTCGCCTCCAACCTGCTGTTCGGCGCCCTCGGCGGATACGCGTTCGCCCGGATGCGGTTCGCCGGGTCCCGGCTGCTGATGGGGCTGATGCTCGCCACGATGGCGATCCCGTTCCAGCTCACGATGGTGCCCACCTTCCTCGTCATGAAGCGACTGGGCCTCATCGACACCCTGGGCGCGCTGATCGTGCCGTCCCTCGTCACGCCGTTCGCGGTCTTCCTGCTGCGGCAGTTCTTCCTCTCCCTGCCGAGGGAGCTGGAGGAGGCCGCGTGGATGGACGGCTGCTCGCGGCTGCGGGTGCTGTTCCTCATCGTCCTGCCGATGTCGCGGCCCGCGCTGAGCACCGTGGCGGTGCTGACCTTCCTGACCACCTGGAACGACCTGACCTGGCCGCTGATCGCCATCAACCACGACACGCAGTACACGTTGCAGCTCGGGCTCACGACCTTCCAGGGGCAGCACCACACCAAGTGGGCGGCCGTCATGGCGGGCAACGTGATCACCGTGCTGCCGGTGCTGCTCGCGTTCCTCGTGGCGCAGAAGTCGTTCATCCAGTCCATCACCTCCTCCGGACTCAAGGGATGAGACCGGACCACCGCGCCCATCTCTCCACACGTCGTTCCGCACCTCAGGGAAGCCGGATGCCGCCCAACTCGCCCCACCCGCCCCACTCCCGTACCTCCCACGCCTCCCGCGACTTCGATCTGCTGGTCGTCGGGGACGCCAACCCCGACGTCGTCGTCGGACCACTCGACGCGCCCCTCGCCTTCGGCCAGCGCGAACAACTCCTCGGCACCGGGCTGCTGACGCTCGGCGGCTCCGCCGCGATCATGGCCTGCGGCGCCGCCCGGCTCGGGCTGAAGGTCGCCTTCGCCGGACGCGTCGGGGACGACGAGGCCGGACGGTTCGTCGTGGCGGCGCTGGCCGCGCGCGGCGTCGACACCGGCGCCGTACGGATCGACCCCGGCCTGTCGACCCCGCTGACCGTCGTCGTGACGCGCGGCGACGGCGACCGTGCGATCCTCACCGCGCCCGGCACCCTCGCCGCCACCCGCGCCGACGACGTACCCGAGGCGCTGCTCGGCGACACCCGCCATGTGCACGCCGCCTCGTACTTCCTGATGCCACAGCTGGCCGAGGCGCTGCCCGGCCTCTTCCGTACGGCACACGACCGGGGCGCCACCACCTCGCTCGACACCAACGACGACCCCGCCGGTAGCTGGGACCGGGACGGCTCGCTCGGCCTCGGCGCGCTGCTCGCCGTCACCGACATCCTGCTGCCCAACGCCCGGGAGGCCCGCGCGCTGGCCGGGCTGCCCGAGGACGCGGCCCTCGACACGGTCGCCGGTCAACTCGCCTCGCGCGGACCGCTCGTGGTCGTCAAGGACGGCGCCGACGGCGCGCTCGCCCACAACGGCCGCTCCACGATCCGTACGTCCGGCATCCCCGCCCGCCCCCTCGACACGGTGGGCGCGGGCGACAGCTTCGACGCCGGCTTCGTCGCCGCCGTCCTGGCCGGACACTCACCCGCCGACGCGCTCGAACTCGCCGCCGTCTGCGGCGCGTTGTCGACCCGCGCGTACGGCGGCACCCCCGCCCAACCCACCTGGGACGAGGCCCACGAAGCACTCGCCGGGCCGCCTTCCGCCACGCCGCCCACAGCCGCGGCCCCCACCACCCATCGCAACGGAGCCACCCTCTGATGAGCACCACCAAGATCGCCTTCATCGGCGCGGGAAGCGTCGTCTTCACCCAAGGGCTCCTGACGGACCTCTTCGCCTTCACCGAACTCCGCGACATCCACATCGCCCTGCACGACATCGACCCGCAGCGGCTCGCCACCGCCCACGGCGCCGCCCGCCACATCGCCGCCCGCAGCGGCGCCACTCCGCGCGTCACCGCGCACGCGGACCGCCGGGAAGCCCTGGCCGACGCCCGGTTCGTCATCAACATCGTCCAGGTCGGCATGGGCGGATCGACCCGTACCGACTTCGACGTACCGGCCCGCCACGGCGTCCGCCAGACCATCGGCGACACCCTCGGCATCGGCGGCATCTTCCGGGCGCTGCGCACCTTCCCCCTGCTGAAGGCGCTCGGCGCGGACATCGCGGAGCTGTGCCCCGATGCCTGGCTGCTCAACTACACCAACCCCATGGCGATGAACGTCCAGTACCTCACCGCCGCCACCGGCCTGACCCGGGTCGTGGGTCTGTGCCACTCCGTCTACTGGACGCTGCGCGACCTGTCCGACCTGCTCGACGTGCCGTACGAGGAGGTCACTTACCGCGCGGCCGGGGTCAACCACCAGGCGTGGCTGCTGCGGTTCGAGCACAACGGCGCCGACCTCTACCCACGGCTGGACGAACTCATCGCCGCCGACCCCCAGTTGAGGCGCCGCGTACGCGTCGACATGTACCGGCGCCTCGGCTACTACCCCACCGAGACGAGCGAGCACTCCGCCGAGTACGTGCCCTGGTATCTGCACCACGACAGCGAGATAGAGCGGCTGCGGCTGCCCGTCGGCGCGTACCTCGGGATCGTCGACGAGAACGTCGCCCTCTACGAGAAGACCCGCGACGCGCTCGCCGCCGGCTCCCCGCTCGATGTCGAGGGCACCATGGAGTACGCGCCCCAGGTCATCCACAGCATCGTCACCGGCACCCCCCGGACCGTCTACGGAAACGTCCCCAACCACGGCCTGATCGACAACCTCCCCGCGACCGGGACCGTCGAAGTGCCGTGCTTGGTCGACGCGTCGGGCGTTCAGCCGACCCGCATCGGTGCGCTGCCCGCCCAGTGCGCGGCGCTCAACCGCGGCTATCTGAGCATGAACGACCTGGTCGTCAGGGCGGCCCTGGAGGACGACCCGCGCTCCGTACGCCAGGCCGCCATGGCGGACCCGGCGACCGCCGCCGCCCTGCCCGTGGAACGCATCTGGGAGCTGTGCGACGACATGGTGCGCGCGCACGGCGAGCTGCTCCAGCCGTCGCTCCGGGCGACCGGTCTGCTCTGACCGGCGCCGATCCATCTCTCACAGGAACAGGAACCATGCCCCTCATCCCCACCGGTGACCTCGTCGACCGGGCCGCGCGGGGGGTCGGCGCGTTCAACGTCGCCCTCCTCGAACAGCTCGAAGCCGTCCTCGCGGGCGCCACCGAGGCGGATCTCCCCGTCATCGTGCAGATCAGCGAGAACGCCGCCGCCTACCGCGGCACGCTCGGCCCGCTCACCGCCGCCGCGCACGAGGCGATCGCCGCCGCCGGCGTACCGGTCGCGCTCCATCTGGACCATGCCACCGACCCGGAGCTGATCAAGGAGGCCGTACGGCGCGGCTTCACCTCCGTCATGTACGACGGTTCCCGACTGCCCTGGGACGAGAACCTCTCCCGTACCCGCGCCATCACCACGCGGTGCCACGACCACGGCGTCTGGGTCGAGGCCGAACTCGGCGCCGTCGGCGGCAAGGACGGCGCTCATGTACCGGGGGTGCGGACCGACCCCGGCGAAGCGGCCCGCTTCGTGGCCGACACAGGCGTGGACGCGCTCGCCGTCGCCGTCGGCACCGCGCACCGGATGACCCGGCGTACGGCGGCGCTCGATCTCGCGCTCGTCGCGGAGCTGCGCGCGGTGGTACCCGTCCCGCTGGTGCTGCACGGCTCGTCGGGGGTGGACGACAGCACGCTGGTGGCGGCGGTCGACGCCGGGATGCGCAAGATCAACATCTCCACGCACCTCAACGGCGTCTTCACGGCGGAGGTACGCGACCGGCTCGCCGCGCGGCGGACGACCGTCGATCCACGCCGCTATCTGGGCCCGGGACGCGACGCGATGACCCAGGAGGTGGCGCGGCTGCTGAGGCTGCTGGCCGGGGTGTCGGAGCCGGCCACTCTCTGACATCCCGAGGCGGATGTCCTCTCAACTCAGGCGGAAGGAGAACGAGATGACCGGAGCGACGACAACTCCCGTGACACTGGCGCTCGTCGGGGCCGGTCTGCGCGGACTGACCTACGCACGGCACGCGTCGGCCGGGGGAGCGGGCACGGTGGTGGCCGTCGCCGAACCCGACCCCCGCCGGCGCGCCGCGGCGGCCGCCGAATTCGGGGTGCCCCCCGAGCGGGTGTTCGGGGACGCGAGTGAACTCGCCGCGACGGGGCGGCGGTTGGCCGACGCTGCCGTCATCGCCACGCAGGACCGGCAGCACACCGGTCCCGCCGTCGCACTGGCCGGGCTCGGCTACCACCTGCTCCTCGAAAAGCCGATGGCGACCACCGAGAGCGACACCGTCGCGATCACGGACGCGGCCCGCGACGCCGGCGTCATGCTGGCCGTCTGCCACGTCCTGCGGTACACCCCGTACACCCGGGCCATCAAGGAGCTGCTGGACGGTGGGCTCATCGGCCGGCTCGTCAGCGTCCAGCACCTCGAACCCGTCGGCTGGTGGCACCACGCGCACTCCTTCGTACGCGGCAACTGGCGCCGCCAGGACACCTCGGCCCCCATGCTGCTCACCAAGTCCTGCCACGACATCGACTGGTTGATCCATGTCATCGGCGAAAGCCCGGCCAGGGTCAGCTCGTTCGGGAGCCTGACGCACTTCCGCGCCGAGGACACCCCGCCCGGCGCGACCGCTCGCTGTCTCGACTGCCCGTTGGAACCCGTCTGCCCGTACTCGGCGAAACGGCTCTACCTCGGCTGCCTGGGTGACCCGGACGCCGAGTTCTGGCCGCTGTCGGCGGTGACCTCCGACCACACCGAACAGGGTGTGCTGGACGCGCTGCGGACCGGTCCCTACGGGCGGTGCGTGTACGCGTGCGACAACGACGTGGTCGACCACCAGGTGGTGGCGATGGAGTTCCCGTCCGGCGCCACCTGCTCGTTCACGATGAGCGCCTTCACGCGCATGGAGCAGCGTCGTACCCAACTGCTCGGCACACACGGCTTCGTCGACGGTGACGGACACACCCTGCGGGTCGTCGACTTCCGCGACGGTTCCGAGTGGACGATCGACACCCTCACCGGCTCGGGTGCCTCGGCGGAGGACGGCCACGGCGGCGGAGACGAGGAGCTGACGGCCGCCTTCCTCGCGGCCGTCGCGACCGGCGACCGGTCACTGCTGCTGTCCACCGCCGAGGAGAGCCTGGCCACGCACCGGGTGGTGTGGGCCGCCGAGGAGGCCAGGACGAGCGGCCGCGTCGTCCGGGTCGAGCCGCCGGGGACGGAGCCCGGGGAGGGGGTGGCGGCCCCCACCCGGCGGCGGGCGGCTACGACGAGACCTGAGTGACCCGCTCGGCGATGCCCTTCTTGATCGTCACGGTGACGTCCGGGCCACCGGCCTTGGCGTAGTCGTCCAGCTCGTCGGGGGTGCAGGTCTCCGCCTCCGGGGTCTCCGGGTCGCCGCAGATCTCGCCGCCGATGATCTCGGTGTCCTCGGCGACCCAGAAGGGACGGCCGTCGACCTCCAGCTTGCCCGGCGCCAGATAGGTGAGGGGGCCGGTGACCGTACCGTCCTCGCGGTTGTCGGCACCGGCTTCATCGGGGTTGTCGACGGCGCCGGGATCGGCCGCGGCGTCGTCACCGGTGTCTGCCGTGGTGTCGGCCGTGGGATCGGCGGGGGGCTTCGTGCTCGCGTCGGCACCGGCGTCGGCCGTGGAACCGCCGGTGGGAGCGGCGGACGACTCCTCGGGCCCGCACGCGGTGAGGAACAGACCGGCGGCGGCCAGGAATCCGACGGCGGCGAGCGTGCGGGGGCGGGTGCGGCGCAGAGACATGGGGGAGAGCCCTTTCGGCGTTGGTCGTTGTTGACCTCGAATGATCAAACGCCATACGCGGCAGATCAGTTGACCGATCGGCGCCTCTGTTGCACTGCGAAGATCAACCGCGTGCTTCTGTTACAGAGCTCCCCCTCGGCCGGTTCGGATGGTGCGGCCCAGCAGATCCAGCAGGGCCGTCCAGTGCCGCTCCGCCGCCTCGGCGTCGTACGACGCGGTGTCCGCCTGCGTGAAGCCGTGGTGGGCGCCCGCGTAGACCTCGGCGTGGTGGCGGACACCGCCGTCGGTGAGGGCCTTTTCGAGGCGGTCGATCTGCTCCGGGGGAAGCGTGGCGTCCTGGTCGGCGTGGCCGAAGTAGAGCTCGGCGGTGATCCGGCCGGCGCCGAGGTGCGGGCTGTCGGGCGCCTCACTGGCGAGATACGCGCCGTGGAAGCCGGCCATCGCCGCGACGCGGTCCGGGTACGCGGCGGCGGTGCGCAGCGCCAGACCTGCGCCCATGCAGTAGCCGGTGATGCCGATCGGTCCTTCGTTGGCACGCGGGTCGGCGGCCAGCCGGTCGAGGTACGCGCCGGCGTCCCGTACGGCCGACTCCGGGGTGAGCGACCGCGCGGCGGGAAGCAGGCTCTGGAAGATCCTCGGGCGCTCGTCGGCGCCGATGAAATCGGGCAGTTCCACGACCGGGGCCCGTCCCGCGCGGTAGAGGACGTTGGGGACCAGGACGGTGTAGCCCTCCGCCGCGATGCGGTCCGCCATGCCTCTGAGACTCGGGCGCAGCCCGAACGCGTCCATGTAGAGCAGGACGGCCGGGTGCGGGCCGGCGGATTCGGGGTGGACCAGATAGGCGTCGGCCGTTCCGTCGGCAGTGGGGATGTCGACGGACGATCCGTGTACAGCGGTGGTCATGGGCGTCTCACTTCGTGGGTGGAGCGGTCGTTCGGGTGGTCGGCGCGGCCGGGGCCGGCGGGCTCGCCGGGGACAGCCGCACAAGTGACCCTTCGCCGTTGGCGGAGAGGAGGAGAGAGCCGTCCGGAGCCGCCGCGAGACCCGCGAAGAGGCCCGGCGAGCCGGGCATCCCATGGGCGAACAGGGCCACTTCGGCGCGAGCGCTCACGCCGGGCGGCGGACCGACCGCCAGATCCTCGACGTCGACCCTACTCTCCCCGGTGATCAGGGACACGGCCCGCAGGGTGCGGTGCTCGGCGTCCACGGTGAACAGCTCCGTGCCCCGGATCACCAGCCCCTGCGGCGCGCCGAGACCCTCCGCGACGGTCACCGTGCGGTCACCGTCGACGCGCAGCACGGCGCCGAGCCGGTCGTCGCTGACGTAGCAGCGCTGCTCGCTGTCGAGGGCGACGTCCACGGGGTGCCCGAGCCCTTCGGCCAGCACGGTCACGGTGTCCGCCTCGTCGATGGCCAGCACGCGGCCGGCGCCCGCCTCGGCGACGATCAGCGCGCCGTCCGCCCGTACGGTGATGCCCAGCGGCTGGTCGAGTCCGGTGGCCCGGACGCGCGTCGACCTGGTCTCGGGGTCGTACGTCTGGACGGCGCCGTACTGCGAGGTGAGGTGCAGCAGCCCGTCGTCGGCGGTGATCCCGTGGCAGAAGTGCAGCAGCTCGTGCGTGATCGCACCTCCGGGCCGGTCCCCGCCCGTCTCGGCGTCCCGCTCGCCCCGCCCCGCGCTCTCGGGGCTCGCGAGTCGGTAGTGGTCCGCCGCGTGGACCGTGCCCCCGAGGTCGATCGTCACCCCGTACGGACCGACGAATCCGCGCGGCACGATGTCCCGCGTGCGGCCGTCGGGGTGCATCTCCGTGACACCGCCGTCGGCGAAGCTGGAGACGAACATGCGGTTCTCGGCGTCGAACGCCGCGTTGTCCAGCCCGACGACGCCGCTGGTGACGACCGACCGGGAGCCGGTGCCGTGGAGGTCGACGCGGGTCACGATGCCGGCGGCGCCGCGCGACAGGACGTGCAGGACCCCGCCCCGGTCGAACCGGACGGCGACCGGATCGTGCACCTCCTCCGCCACGATCTCCGGTGTGCCGCCGTCGACGGGGATGCGCCAGACCTGGTTGGTCAGCATGTGCGGGTAGTACAGACAGCCGTCCGGCCCGAGTTGCATGGCATTGCCGAGAGCCAGCCCCTCGGTCAGCACCACCGGCTCGCCGCCGTCCGGGAACAGCTCCAGCAGACGGCCGTTGGTCTTCATCTCGTTGACGAACAGGCGGTCGCCGACGCAGGTGATGCCGTTCGGCACCCTCACCTCCTCGGAGAGGAGCGTGTACGCCCCGTCCGGGCTGCGGCGCCAGACCCGGCCGGGCACCAGGTCGGCGATGTACATCGAGCCGTCCGCCCCGAAGGCGAGATCGTCCGGTGATTGGACCGGGCCGTCCATCGGCACCACCGTCTCCACCTCCCCGGTGGCGATGTCCACGGCGCTGATCTGCCCGGCGAGGAACTGCGCGGCGTACAAACGCCCGTCGGGGCCGAAGGCGACGCCGTTCGAACCCCACAGCGGGCTGGGCCTGTTGAGCCTCCGGGCCTCCCAGCGACGGCTGGTGGCACGGCGCCGTGACCCGGCCCCGTCGAACCGGCTGAAGTGGTCCACGCCGCTCATCCGTTCTCCTCGGCCCCGACGACCTCGCTCATGCCGCCGTCCTCGCGCCAGTGCTTGAGCAGGGCGTGGAAGGCGACCGGGCCCTCGCCGTACGCCTCGCTCCGCTCCCTCGGCCTGCCCTCGTTGTTGTAGTAGCCGGGCGTGCACTCCGCCTGGAACTCGTAGAGGTCCGGGGCCTTCTGACGGATCGTCGCCACCCATGCCGCCTCGGCCTCGGCCGTCGGCTCGATGTACGGAGCCTCACGCCTGCGTGCCTCGGCGACGACCTCGGCGACATGAACCGCCTGTTCGTCCAGGATGTGCACGTAGTTGACGGCGCTGGCGTTCTGAAGCGGACCGAGCTGGAACAGATTGGGGAAGCCGTGGCTGTAGAACCCGTGGAGTGTCTTCGGCCCCTGACGCCACGCCTCGGAAAGCGCGACACCGCCCCGGCCGTACACCGGGAGCTGACCGGACAGGATCCCCGAGACACCGACCGCGAAACCGGTCGCGAAGATGACGCAGTCGACCTCGTACTCGGTCCCGCCGACCACCACCGCGTTCTCAGTGATCCGCTCGACGCCGTGGCTGTCGGCGGTGTCGACGAGGCTGACGTTGGGCCGGTTGAACGTCTGGAGGTAGTGATCGCTGAACGTGGGCCGCTTGCACATGTAGCGGTACCAGGGCTTGAGCGTCTCCGCCGTCGCCGGGTCCGTCACCTCGGTGTCCACCCGGGCGCGGATCTCGTTCATCTTCCGGAGATCGACGACCTCCTCCAGCAGTTCCCGCTCCCCGGGCGGCAGGTCCGCGTGGGCTCCGGTCGGAATGAGCTTCTGCTGGAGCCCGGAGCTGGTGGTCCAGCCGTCGGCGACCAGGTCCTCGTCCACCTGGCCACCGGTGACGAGAGTGAGGAAGTTGTCCCGGCGGCGCCGCTGCCAGCCCGGAGTCAGTGACTCGGCCCACCCCTGGTCCGTGGGCCGGTTGCCGCGTACGTCGACCGAGGACGGCGTGCGCTGGAACACGTACAGATGCCCGGCGTCGGCCCCGAGGTGCGGCACGCACTGGATGGCCGTCGCGCCGGTGCCGATGACGGCCACGCGCTTGTCGGCGAGCCGGTGGAGATTCCCGTCCGCGTCGCCGCCCGTGTAGGCGTAGTCCCAGCGGCTCGTGTGGAACGTGTGGCCCTTGAAGTTCTCGATCCCGGGGATGCCGGGGAGCTTCGCCTGGCTCAGTGTCCCGCTGGAGATGACCACATGGCGCGCCCGCATGCGGTCCCCGCGGTCCGTGCCGACGATCCACTCCAACGCCCGGTCGTCCCAGCGCAGTTCGGTCACCCGGGTCTGGAAGCAGGCGTCACGGTACAGGTCGAAGTGGCGCCCGATCGCCTGCGCGTGCTGCCGGATCTCCTCCCCGGGCGCGTACTTCCACTTGGGGACGTAGCCGATCTCCTCCAGCAGCGGCATGTAGATGTACGACTCGATGTCGCAGTGGATCCCGGGATACCGGTTCCAGTACCAGGTCCCGCCGAAGTCGCCGCCCTTCTCGATCACCCGGATCGACTCCACACCGGCCCGACGCAGCCGCGCTCCGGCGAGCAGCCCGCCGAACCCGCCCCCGATGACGGCGACTTCGACCCGGTCGGTCAGCGGCTCGCGGTCGGACTCCGTTGCCGCGTAAGGGTCGTCGGCGTAGTAACCGAACTCGCCCTCGGTACGCCGGTACTGGGTGTTGCCCTCGGGCCGGATCCGGCGGTCGCGCTCGGCGCGGTAGCGGGCCCGTACGGCATCGAGATCGGCATCGGGGCCGGTCGCGGCGTCGGCGTCGGCCTCGACGGGCGCGGGGGTGTGGGGCT